>CAYPYL010000100.1:0-4964 GCA_964414605.1 uncultured Dehalococcoidaceae bacterium | reverse complement strand
CGATACGCCAGCCGGTCATGTTATAGCTCTTGGATAACGAGTGAAACTCCACGCCGACTTCCCGGGCGCCATCGGCCTGCATCATACTTACGGGCTGGTACCCGTCGAAAGCCACCTCCGAATAGGGTCCGTCGTGACAGACCAGTATATCGTGCTTCCGGGCGAACTCGACCACCTGGTTGAAGAAATCCAGGTCGGCGACGGCTCCGGTGGGATTATTAGGATAGTTAATCCACAACAGCTTCGTCTTTTCCAGGATATAATCCCGTATGCCAGTCAGGTCGGGTAAAAATCCGTTGCTTTCCTTGAGAGAAAGGTAGTACGGCCGCCCGCCAGCTAGCTGCGTGCCGATAGCATAGACCGGATATGCCGGGTCCGTCACCAGGGCAGTATCTCCGGGGTTGATGAAACAAAAGGCGATATGCCCGATTCCCTCCTTGGAACCGATGAGCGGCAGTACCTCGGTTTCCGGGTCAAGCGATACATTGAAACGCCGCTGGTACCACGCAGCTATAGCCCGGCGCAGTTCCGGCAGGCCCTCCGACTCCGGGTAGCGATGGTTAGCCGGGTCTTGAGACGCCTTGCAGAGTGCTTCGACTACATGCGGCGGCGTGGGAATATCGGGGTCGCCGATAGCGAAACTCACTATCTCCTCGCCCTTGGCCTTTTTCTCGGCTATTTTCTTATTTATTTCGACGAATAAGTATGGTTTTAGTTGTTCTATTCTTCTCGCAATTTTCATAATTTATACCTCAATCTGGCCATACTCCTTGAAAGACTCCTTCCGCAGGCCCACCCAGCACTACCTCACCGTTCCCATTCCACGCCGCGTTTAACACGCCACCTGGCAGTTTGATATCCACCATGTGTTCGGTATACCCCAGCTGCCTCGAAGCGACCGCAATGGCACAGGCGCCGCTGCCGCAGGCGAGCGTTTCTCCCACACCCCTCTCCCAGACACGCGCCTCCAGATGCTTTTTATCAATCACCCGGGCTACTTCAAAATTTACGCGGTGGGGAAAAACCGGCAGGTTTTCTACTAGCGGCCCGATGATAGACAGCGGAAAATCAGCCACCGGCTTCCGGCTAAAGTGAACGGCGTGCGGGTTTCCCATGGAGACAAGGTTGAGGGTCAGGTCAATCCCGTTTATTTTTACCTTATAACTTAACATATTATTTATGTCAACTACTCCGCCCTCTCCCGGGGTAAATTTAACGGGGATTTCACCAGCGGAAAACCTGGGTTTACCCATATTGGCATGGAACTTCACCACCCTGCCGCCTTTACGCTCGAACGTAACCCGGTTAATGGTCACCAGCGTTTCTATAGTTAGCCCTTCCGCTTCCGGACTGATAAGTCCTCTTTCAAGGACCCACCTGGCCAGGCAGCGTATGCCGTTGCCGCAGGTCTCGGCTTCGGAGCCGTCCGCGTCAAAAACACGCATGCGGAAATCGGCCTTATCCGAGGGCAGCAGCAGCAACAGGCTGTCGGCGCCGATGCCCAGGTGACGGTCGCACGCGACTACCGCCAGTTTGGACCAGTCGCGTTCCATATTACGCGCGTCCACCAGGATAAAATCGTTGGCAGCACCCTGCATCTTGGTAAAGTCCATATTTCTCTTTTTCTATTCCCTGCTATTCGCTTTCTAAAAACCCCGCCAGCTCTTCCTCTATCTCGCCATCCCCCTGCTTCTCTATATCAAACCAGTGTATCTTCTCGTCTGTAAGCCGGAACCAGGCATACTGGTGACGGATAAACCGGTGGGTCTCCGTCTTTATCTTTTCCGTCGCCGCTTCCAGGGTAAGTTCCCCTTTCAGGTACTGCCCTATCTGCCGGTAGCCGATACCGGACATGGACGTTAAGTCTAAATGATACCCCATTTTTAGTAATTTTTCTACCTCCCGCACGAGACCGCTCTCTATCATTTCATCCACTCTGCGGTCTACCCTGCGGTATAGCGTTGCCCTATCGGCGGTCAGGCCGATGATATAAGATTCGAAAGCCGGGGCCTTCTTTTTACCGAGTTCAGAAAACGGCTTCTCGGCCCCGGCGTATACTTCCAGCGCCCTGATTATCCGGCGTACGTTGCGCCGGTCAATCTTTCGCGCCGCTTGAGGGTCTATCCTAACCAGCTCCTCGTATAACTCGTCGCTGCCTCTCTCGCCAGCCCTCTTTTCTATATTATACCTGAATTCAGGGTCGGGAGAAACTCCCGGCACCTGCCATCCTTCCAGCACCGCCCTTACATACAGGCCCGTCCCTCCCACCAGGAAAGGCAACCGGTCACGCTGAAAAACCTCCTCGATTGCCTGATTTGCCATCCTCTGGTATATTGCCAGGCTGAAATCCTCATCGGGGTCGATTATATCGATGAGATGGTGAGGCACGAGGGACAACTCGCGGCGGGTCGGCTTGGCCGTGCCGATATCCAGGTAACGGTACACCTGGCGGCTATCGGCGCTGATAATCTCCCCGTTGAAACGACCGGCCAGATGCAGAGCCAGGCGGCTCTTGCCGATGCCGGTAGGACCGACGATAGCGATAAGACGGTTCATGCCATCAGGAAGCGCCCCGTATCTCCGAGGCCTGCTGCGCGATGCTCAAGAAATCATCGGCTTTAAGGCTGGCTCCGCCTACCAGAGCGCCGTCAATCTCCGGCATCTTCATCAATTCGGCAATATTTCCCGCGTTAACGCTACCGCCGTAAAGTATGCGGATGCTGTCGGCAATCTCACTGCCGTGACGGTGGCGTACCAACTGCCGGATAAAGCCGATTGTCTTGTTGGCTTCCTCGCTGGTGGCCGACTTGCCCGTGCCGATAGCCCACACCGGTTCGTAAGCGATAACCATGCCGCCATAGAAGTAAAGGCGGTCGCATGAGGCCATGACCTGGCGGGTCAGGATTTCTTCCGTCCTCCCCGCCTCGTTCTCCTCCAGGCTCTCACCCACACAGAATATCGGCTTCAGCAGTTTTTCAATCGCCGCTTTTATTTTTAAGTCTATAATTTCCTCGGTATCGCCGAAATACTGCCGCCGCTCGGAGTGCCCGATGATAACATATTCGCAGAGTCCGGCCAGCATTCCCGGCGATATCTCTCCGGTAAAGGCGCCCTTTTCCTTGTAAAACATATTCTGCGCCCCCAGTTTAACCGAGGTCCCCTCTATCTCTTTTTTCACGGCCGTCAGGGATACGAAAGGCGGACAGACTACCTTGTCCACGCCTTTTATCTTGTCCAGTCCGGGCAGCATCTCCTTTACCAGCCTGACGGCGTCACTTACCGTGGTATTCATCTTCCAGTTACCGGCAATCATCGGTACACGCGCCATTACTCTCTCCTACGCACCAAATTTGGTCAGTTTTAAGGCATTTGCCATGGCCAGGGGCATGATATCCGTGGAACGTATCCTGCCCAGTCCGCCGGCTATAAAGGCCGATTCTGAAAATGACCTGACAGCATCCGTTCGGCAGTATGCGGAACAGAGGAGTATCGGCACCGGATGCCAGCTGTGACCCTTGATTACCGCCGGCGTCGAGTGGTCCCCGGTTACCACCAGCACATCCGGCCCCAGTGACGTCAGGCCGGGCAGAGCCGCATCCACCTGTTCCAGTACCTTCACCTTGCGGGCAAAATCGCCGTCCTCGCCGGCGCTGTCCGTCCACTTTACGTGAAGGAAGAAAAAGTCGTGTTTATCATAATTGTCCTTTAGCGTTTTAAACTCGTCTTCGAGAGTCGCGCCGGTACGGGCGACTTCCATGCCCACCAGCCTGGCGAGTCCCCGGTACATCGGATAAACGGCAATAGCCAGCGGATTAAGTTTGTATATCTCCTGCATGGTGGCAAACTGCGGTTTCCTGGCGAAGCCGCGCAGTAAAATCATGTTCGCCGGACTATGCGCGGCCAGTCTCGCTCCGGCTTCTTCGACAAACCGATTGGCAATATCCGCCGTTCCGGCTGCTTCCGGGCATTCCGCCATGATTGGCTCGGGGGCAACTCCAGTTCGTGAAGGGTCGGACTCGGTAAGTCCGGGGTTCAGTTCGCTGCCGCGAAAGACGGTCACGAAACGGTGCTCCCTGACCGGATAAACTTTTATGTCAACTCCATCGATTGATATGCCATCCAGTATTTTACACAACTCGGCGCATTTCTCGGTGGAAATACGCCCCGCCCGCCTATCGGTAATGATGCCGTTTTCATCGACGGTGCAGAAATTGCCGCGGGCGGCCACGTCCCCCGGCTCCAGTTCAATATCGATGCCTACCGCCTCCAGCGCGCCGCGGCCGATGTTGTTGCTTACAGGGTCGTACCCGAAGAGCGCCAGGTGGCCCGGTCCGCTGCCCGGGGTAATGCCCGGCGCTATGGGGTCGGCCAGACCGCATATCCCACGGGTTGCCAGGGCATCGAGATTGGGAGTCCGTGCCGTTTCCAGTTCCGTCCTGCCCGTTTGGTCGGGCAACCCGCCGATACCATCGATTACCAGCAGCACGATCTTCGAGGGCGTGGTCACCGAGATGTCTTTTATTAAGTCAATGCCGGTTGTCATTAAAGCGTTCCCTTATCCCGTAATGCTATCACACCCGGCAGCTCTTCGCCACCCAGGAATTTCAGTGAAGCCCCGCCGCCGGTAGAGACAAAGGAGACCTTGTCAGCCAGCCCCATCGCGTCGATAACCTCTGCCGTCGAGCCGCCGCCTACGATGGTCTTGCCATGAAGTTCGGGGAGGAGCATCACCAGCGCCCGGGTCCCCGCGGCAAATTGCGGTATTTCTTCTACGCCCATAGGGCCGTTCCAGAACACCGTCCAGCTCTGCTTAAGTTCATTACCGAAACTCTCGATAGTCCTCGGGCCGATATCGACGATTTTTTTATCCGGCGGTATGGCGTCAACGGACACAATCTGCCCTTCGGCATCGCTGTTGATTTCATCGGTGATCACCACGTCAACCGGCAGTATCAGCCTTACGC
>CAYPYL010000099.1:0-4968 GCA_964414605.1 uncultured Dehalococcoidaceae bacterium | reverse complement strand
TTTTCTTTTTCATTTTCATTTAGTCCCCCTATTTTTTTTTAGGCAATTCTGCCCGTGTAGATTTCTTTTTACTGATATTCTTTAGTTGGTTGCCTTTTCCAGCAGATAATCGTTATTGGCTGACGCCGCTGCCATTATCCGCTCGAACTCCGGCTCGTTTTTCTTAAGCAGAGTCAGGCAGGCATCCACCACTTCAATATCGTAGAGGATGCCGCTAGCCCTTGATATTTCCTGGAGAGCGCTATTCAGACCCAGCGCCGGACGGTAAGGCCTGTGGGACGACATGGCTTCAACGACATCGGCCACGCCCAGGATTTTAGCCTCGATGATAATCTGGTCTCCTGACAGGCCTTCAGGATACCCGGAACCGTCCAGTCTCTCGTGGTGCTGGAGAACCGCCTTGGTTACCGGCCAGGGGAAATCTATTCTCTGGAGGATTTCACAGCCGACCCGGCAGTGATTTTTAATTATATCGAATTCGGTATTGGTGATTTTTCCGGGCTTGCTTAAAATCTCCGAGGGAACGGCCACTTTACCCACATCGTGGAGAAGACCGGCGACATATATCCCCATCGTCTGCCATTCGGAGAGGCCCATCTCCCTGGCTATAGCCCTCGCCAGTTCCGCCACCCTCCGCTGGTGACCGGCGGTGTATGGGTCTCTGCTTTCAACTACCAGAGATACGGCATGAATGATACCGTCCATAGCCTTTTCCATCTCGCTGTGCTTCTGCTTCATGTTCTCGTAGAGACTGGCATTTTCGATTTCTACGGCTACACCGGACGAAACCCCCTCCAGAAGCCGCCTCTCCTCTTTTGAGTAGGGGTCGTTCGACTCTTTGCGGGTAAGGAGGAGCATGCCGGCCAGTTGACCATCGTTATTGAAAGGCAGTAGAAGCTCGATATCATTATCCGCCAGCGTCTGCCGGTCGGAAGCTGCAAGGCCGACGAATGAAGGGACCACATCGAGTTCGGTGATATCTATGACACCGTCCTGCTGTTTCATGGCTGCCACGAGCGGGCTGCGGGGAGAAAAATTCAACCTCCCCTGGAGCTTCCTGCCATGGTACATATATATGGTATAGTTACCGGTCTTGGAAGGCAGGAGAAGATATACGCCCCGACTCTGCATACCGTTGGCTACCGCCGTTAAAAGCGATGAAGACAGCTGCTCTAAATCGAGGTCGCCCCTCGTTGTCTGGTTGAAATGTGCCAGTTCCTGGATGTGGTCAAACCGCTGCCGCAGAAACCACCTGTCCACGGTATGCTGAAAACGCGAAAGAACCGGCTGGAACAAAGAAGCGGCGATAAAAACGGCGACGATGATAATGGTCAGAGAGATGGGACTCATGAAGTCCTGGAAAAAATAACTAAGCAGGTAAATAAGGCTGCCGAATGTCCCGAAAATCAGGATACTGGTCAGAGTATAGGTTACCACCTTCCGGATAACCACCTTCATTTCCAGCAGGTTATGACGCAGCATGGCAATGGTGGCAATCAGGCAGAACAAAATATTACCGATGATGCCCAGAGGATACATATTGATACCGATGACGGGGAAATAGTCCGTGGTGGCGCCGATAAACATGGCGGCGATGCCGATAATGATATACTGGGCGCGGATTCTATCATCGATAACGCGAGTACGTCTGTAGTGCTTTATCAACAAAATGGCGCTGCGCACTATAGGTGCGTAGGCGCAGAGCACGTAAAGGGGAAAAAGGTGCCCGATAACGGGGGCCTTGCCGTACCACATCATCTGCATATCGCTTACCACCAGCCCCGTGGGAATAATCCCCACCACCACGAAAAAAGTGATATACAGCGGGTAGGCGAAATATTTGTTCGGCCTGACGCCGGTAAGGGATACGGTGAACCGGTAGAAAAACAGGGAGGCGCTAAGTATCGCCCAGAATACGAACTTTTCCCACAACAAAGCGTCCGCCAGGTCGGTAGAGGCGCGCATCATGAAGATAAAGAAGCCCCACAGCGTCATAACAAAGAGGAATATCGAGAAAGGCCTCCTGGCAATATGGCGCTTGCCGCTGACCATCAATACGATAATCAACCCCAGGCAGAAAAACACCTCAATCAACGGTATCAGTAAATACGTATTCAATTACGGGTTCTCCTTATCCACATGCACTCTCCGTGAAATACGCTGTTTTCAATCAACGGACGCCATGCTCTCTTCTGACAGTTGCAGGATTTCATTGACGATAAAATCGGGGGGATTCATCCTGGGCGGCTTCCGCTGCGCCAGTTCCAGGCCGTTTTTCTCCTTAATCCGGTAATACTCATTAAAGGTGCCCTGACGAAGCACCGTTACCTCCATCGGCCGCACGCCCATCATGCCGTCAAGGTCGTGGTAACCGGGGTCGGTTTTCACCAGCTCTTCGTGAAGAACCGAGGCCAGGTCTACCTTTCCGTTACGCCCGTTCAGTTCTATATAAAGATGCAGCGCCGGTTTGCCATCCCTGATTTCCTTGCATACTATCCAGTCCTCGCAATCGAGTCTGGAAGCGGCAATAGCCTGTATCACCGTTTTCTCACTCACCCTCGTGAAACCGGCGATATCAATGAGGTCATCGGCTCTCGCCTCGAAGACCATCTGCGGTAGATGAATCTGCGCTTCCCGGTCCACCAGTTCGGTGATGCGGACGAGGTGACCCAACCGGTACCTGATGAACGGCATTCCGTAAAAGCTGGTAATAACCAGTTCATAACGTTCTCCCGCCTTAACATCGGGGAGCAGAACGGTACGCGGCTCATAGAAAATGTCGCCCCTGCTTTTCAACCACTCACTTTCCGGGATAAATTCGTAGAAGTTGGAGTGCGGAATGAACGTCATACCGCGGCGAGTCCAGCTCTGGACCGCGATGATTCCCGCCTCCGTGCAGGCGTGAAACTCGTAAGGATAAGCACCCCAGTATTTATATACCAGGTCGCGGTAGATGCTGGTGTCTATTCCCCACCCGATGAGTGCCTTGACCGGCCACAGGTCTTTGGGTAAAACATTCCTGTTCTCGAGTTTGCTGCGTACAAAGCCCCGCAGGACTCTCATCAATTCACCGGGGTGCATGAGGTGCTTGGACAGTCCGCCCTTACGCGACATCTGATTGAACTCGTTGCCCGTTTTCACGAGGACGCTGGTCATGGCCACTATGATATCCACGCCGGTCCTCAAAGACATCTCAAAACCCCGGGTTATCTTGTCGCGGAAATCCATGCCATCATGCGTATCCGGCGGAATTACCGACCGGAGACCGAATACCTTTTCCCCTCCGGCTGCCAGGATGCCGGAAAGGTAAGGCGCGGGGGCCACGTTGTAGAGGACACGGTCGCCTTCTACCAGTGAACTCCGCCCTCTTTGCCGTGAGCAAGCGAGGATGAATACGGACAGCAGGTTCTCCAGCGAACGATGGTATGCTTCGATCGTATAGGGAACGCGCCGGCAGCCGCCTCCCGCCCCGGATGTGCTTGCCCAGACATAGGGCTCTTCAGGCAGTGACGAGACATCGCCGAGGTCCAGCTCCGGGCGGTAGTCCTCATATGTGGTCAAAGGTACCGTATGCCGAAAATCCTCGACACTCGCGGCGGGCCGACCACCGATTATTTTTTCCCCCAGATTACAGCCGGCTATGTTCTCCAGCTGCTGCAATAATAGCGATTCCTGTATAGACATGAATTGCTGTAAATCAAGGTCCAGGAATCCGCAGTATTTCCGCCACACTCTGTCATATTCAGATTTCACCAGCGGATATTTAACATTCTGTGTACCGCTTTCTTCTTTCAGGAATCCGGGTATTTCAAACGTTTTTATGGTCATTTTTGGTCCTTTCCCCTGCGTCAATCAAAGTCTAAAGGGGAAGAATCAACATAAAATCACATTCAGACCCGGAATGCTATCAAAATCGTCACAGAGCGCCACCGTAATAGAAGTTACTCCTGGCCTTATTCAGTTTTACGTCTTTATTTTCGTAAATCTCGGAATTTCAAATACAAAAGGTGGTTGTTAATGTACTTAATTCCTCATTTACCAAATGACAAACCTCCCGCTAATATATATCCGGAAATCATACGTTCCTATAATCCTAAACATCACGTTATAGCCAAACCATAAACATATACTCTGCAAGAAAATAAACAAAAGATTCGTTAATATCGTTATAATTATCAGGTTTCAACTATTTTTTAAATAACTTTATGCGCTATCAACCAGGCTAATATTTTCACAATAAGTAATATATTCAGGGCGTAAAATGCTGTTATAGATATACCGGTGATTATTGTTGCTTGTTTGCGTAATTATTACGGGGTCAAATACGGTCATTTGAACTTGACAAGGAGAAACCTGCTATTGTAGATTTTAATAGTATTGCGTAGAAATAGCGCATTTTTTAGTGTGTTTCCCATCCATTTAATCCGCCTGCCGCTTCTACATTGGAATATAACTGTAAATTATAATCATACGTAAATTCATGGAAGGAGAGTAACCCAAATGTCTGACGGCAAAGCTAAGAAAGTTGACGTCAAGCCAGATAAAACGGTAATAAAAGCCCTTGCCCTGGGCGGTCTGCTGGGGGGCGGGGGAGAATGCGCCGTTGATGTGAAGGACGGTAAGGTGGTCAGGATACGGCCGTTCCACTACGACTGGAAATACGACCCGCAGTCGTTCCGGCCCTGGAAAATAACGCGGAACGGTAAAGATTATAGACCGCTCTTTAAGTCTGTCCCCTCCCCCTTCTCCCTGGCTTATAAGAAAAGGACTTTCTCGCCCAACCGCATCAAGTACCCCCTGAAGAGAGTTGACTGGGACCCCAAAGGCGAGAGGAACCCCCAGAACCGCGGCAAGAGCAAATACGTGAGAATCTCCTGGGAAGAAGTTTCCGACCTGCTGGCCGGCGAGGTCAAGAGGATACATAAAGAATACGGCCCGCTGGCGATACTGGTGCAGGGTGACGGACAC
>CAYPYL010000098.1:0-4976 GCA_964414605.1 uncultured Dehalococcoidaceae bacterium | reverse complement strand
AGGAGTATTCCACTGCCTCCGTAATTTGACTGAAGTCCACCGTCAGGGCGGGGGTAAGTGCACCTCCCAGTATGGCTCCGCTGCCTACCAGATGGTTGCTGCCGCCGAGGGCAATATCAGCGGCGTTAGCGGCATCAGACCGGGGAAACATCGGGTAGCACAGGTAGTTGCCCCCGGTATTGCCCAGACCGGCTACCGCCAGTGGTAACAGCGGCCCGGTACCCACGGCCACGACATCCGGCAGGTAGACCTCGTTGACGAACTTCACCTGCTCTTCCCACAGCTGGCGGAGGTTATATAATTCCTCCACGGTGGGTGTGGCCGTACAACCGCCGGCAATGATAGCGTTGGGGTGTGGCTGGACACCGCAGATATAGTTGAGCATCATCTGTGACTTGGCTTTCAACTCCACGGCCTTGATATAATGCGATACCAGCGTAATAACCGTTTCCGGGTCTTTCAAAGAGTACTCGTCCGGCTCGTAACGCGGGGTAAAGGGTGATGTATCGCCCTTCTGCACCAGGGCTACCAGCTTATCCTTGAGGGCCAGTAACCCGGGGTCTTTGCCCTGATATTGCGCCACTGCCATTATGTCAAGGTAGTCCAGTGCCGAGAGCACGTAAAAATGGATGAAGTGATCGTGCATATAAAGGCCGCCGCAGAAAAGGTTACGCATCAGCCTGCCCGCCTCCGGAACATAGGTGCCGAAGGCGTGGTCCAGGCACTGCGCCGAGGCGATGGTATGTACTCCCTCACATACGCCGCAGACACGGCTTGTTATCCAGGGGGCGTCACGCGGGTCTTTATCCCGCAGCAGGACTTCCCAGCCGCGCGCCATTGTGCCGGAAGACCAGGCGTCCTTAACGACGCCGTTCTCTACTTCCACCTCTATCTTCATATGTCCTTCTATCCGGGTGATGGGGTCAATAACAATTCTTTTTGCCATGCTTTATTCCTCTTTCCCCGCGTCGTCATCAGCGCCGTTACTTTTCCAACGACCGGTAACTTTGCTAACAATTATGTCCAGGCCGACTCCTGCCGCCACAGCACCACCGATAGTCGCTATCACCTTATCAATATCTACCCGGCCGATACCCGGAAGTTCGACGTCAAACTGGCGCTCGTACAGAGGACTAAATGACTCGTAAAACTCGGGCTCGGAGCAGGCCATGCAGGGGTGGTTGGCCTGGATACAGTAATTGGTACGACTGTTCCAGAGCCGTTTCCAGCAATCCTGGTTGGACCAGGGGCCTTTACAGCCCTTGAGGTATAAGCACCAGCCCTGCTGGTTCGGGTCGCCCCAGTCAGTCAAAAAGCGTCCCGCCTCGAAGTGACCGCGCCGCTCGCAGTTTTCATGCTGGTTCTCCCCGTAGAATGCCACGGGACGGTGGAACTTATCGAGTTCTGGAAAGGTGCCGAATGTGATGTAGTGCACAATAACCGCCACCAGCCGCTCGACGTGGAGGGGACACGTAGGCAGGTTGATAACCGGCTTGTTACCGACATCATCGAACTGGTGGTGGAGCTGCGTACCGCGATATAGGTAGCCGACGGCATCTGTGGGGCCGGAACGGGGAATGCCGCCGTAGGATGCACAGGAGCCAACGCAGACGATGGCGGCTGCGTTACGCGCTGACTCCCTGACGATTTCTTTAAAAGGCTTGCCTCCTACCACACAGAACAGACCGCCCTCTGCCAGCGGAATAGAGCCCTCAATGACCAGGATATAGCCTCCCTCGGCGATTGTCTTGCTAAGGGCATCCTCCGCCTGATGGCCGGAAGCAGCCATCGCCGTCTCATGATAGCGTAGAGATATGGTGTCCAGTAATATTGAAGTGGCTGGTGGTTCCAGGCTGTTAAGGAAAGATTCCGTACATCCGGCGCAATCCTGACCTTCCAGCCAGATAACCGCCGGTTTGCCCAGGGAGTCTTCAAGCGCCTTTACCACCCTGGGAGTGAGTGCCTGGCTCAAGCCTAGCAAAGCTACCGTAGCGCTGGCTACCTTGAGAAAGTCCCGGCGGGTCAGTTCCGGATTTACAAGTTGAGATATATCCATAATGCCTCCTTCAGTACCAGCTTCCGCTCAATTTTATTAGTGCTGGCTGGTGCACCCAACATTATCAAAGAAACACTCTCCCGATGTTAAAATAAAAATATTTTATTATCTACACCAATGTCCTGGTTAAATATAACGTGGTGAATTTTCCCGGCTGGTCTTAATACTCTACCTCGGTATCTTTTAGAAACTGTAATATATTGATTACGGTTTCCACATCATGCCATCCTTGAGTCCCCTTCTTCTCCCGCGCCTTTTCAAGCGCGCTGATAAACCAGCCCGGTCGGTCTGCGACAAATTTTCTAAAGTCTTCCTGCATAACCGGCCAGAGTTCTAACACGGTACGCTGTTTTTGTTCCACTTCTATCACCTCCTGATGAATAATAAAATCTCTGCGACTAAACCTTTAATAAAGGCTTCATCGTCAAAGGTACTATTACCGTTGTTAATATCGCCATAATTACGATACCGGAAAAAACCGCGCTTACTACCGGCGGCACCGGCACCGGCCGGGTAAATAACCCTGCCTCAAGAGCCACCACCGCGACGATTATTTCCACGGCGCCCCGCCCGTTCATGCCGCTGCCGATAGCCAGGCTCTCCCTCGTAGAAAAGCTGGAAAGCCTGGCCGGGAGTCCGCAGCCCAATACCTTGCCGATTACCGCCGCCAGCAGCAATACCAGGACAAATAGCGGGGCGGTGGTTATTGCTTGTAGGTCAACATAGAGTCCTATCGAAACAAAGAAAAGTGGGGCCAGAAAGCCCAGGGTTATACCCTTAACATGCTCCTCCAGATGGGCCGCCAACTTCTTACCGAAAGTATCCTCGCGGAGGAACATCCCGGAGAAAAGCGCACCGATGATAAAGTGCATGCCGGCGTATTCCGCCGCAATACCGAATATCAGGGCAATCACCATGGCGATACTGAACTCAATCTCCTCAAAGCGTGACAGCGTGTAGATGCGTCCCAGCCGGGGTATGAGATATTTCCCGGCAACGAAGACAAATACAAAAAACCCTATTATTTTTAAAGCCAGTATTCCCAGCTCACCGGCCGAGGGCACACCGCCTTTCGCTAGTATGGTGGTAAGGATAGCCAGCAGGAACAGCCCCAGGACATCATCAATGATAGCCGCATTCATCAACGTCCGCCCCAGACGTGAATCCATCTGTTTCATTTCCATGAGCACGCGACTCAATGCCGGAACGGCGGTGATGGAAAGGGAAACACCGAGGAAGAAAGACTGGGCAAACTTATACGAAGATTCGGGCAGGAATATCTGACCAACCAGATACCCTAGTCCCAGCGGCAGCATCATCCCGCCCAGAGCCACCGTAATCCCAGTTTTGGAAGCCTTGACGAGTTTGCGGACATTCATCTCCATGCCCGCCATGAGCATGAGGAAGAACATGCCCAGACTGGTCATAGCCCCAAAGACTTCGTTTTCGGTAAGGCCGGCAAACTGGGTGAACGGGCCGTAAGCAATAATTGCCCCGAGCACTATACCGATGAGGAGTTCGCCGAGTATGGCAAGCTGGCCCAATCTCTGCATTATTTCGCCGGTAGCCCGGGCCAGAACAATTAGAACCAGAATGACAACCAATAGCTCTGTCATTTTTTACCTTTGAAAAACTTGATGACGTATTTGGTTTCTTCTGTTGTTTATACTAATATATTCTACGCCAGAAATTATGTGGTCTTTTCTATCAAGTGTCAAGCGATATCTCCGAGTAATAACCAAATATTTGTTAATTATTATTTTTACTAATTAGTTGTCAGAAAATTTCTATCCCGGAATGAAATTAATTTTGACATTTTGTAAAAATATACTAATATTATCTACCAGAGGTTGAGGTTATCAGAAATGTGAGTTAATCGTATTAGACGAGATAGTAAACTCATGGGAGGAAAAGAAAATGGGTATAAGCAGTAAAGAGCTACGCACCGACCTTCAGAAAATGTTCGATAACCGCGTCTCCTTACGTAAGCTGGAAAGAAAACTCTACAGTCACGATATTGCTGCCATGCCCGGGCTGGTCAAGCCATTCATCGGCAATACCATTCCAAGGGCAGTCGTACAGCCCGAGTCCGAGGCAGAGCTGATTGCACTGGTCAAATGGGCAGCTAAAAAGGGAGTAGCCCTCACCCCGCGCGGTAGCTCTTCTTCAGGCTATGGCGGCGTTATACCTGTCAAGGGGGGCGTTGTCGTCGATTTCTATCGAATGAGCGATATTAAGAATATCGATAAGGCCAAACAAACGGTAACAGTTGAATCTGGCATTGTCTGGGAGAAGCTGGACAAAGAGCTGATGAAACAGGGGCTAACTCTGCGACTCTACCCATCCAGCTACCCCTCGGCTACCGCAGGCGGCTGGCTGGCACAGGGAGGTGCCGGCATCGGCTCCTACGAGGCAGGGTGGTTCCGTGACAACGTCATAAGTGCCCGGGTGGTCATGCCCGATGGCTCGGTCAGGGAATTCAGCAGCGACGACCTCGACCTGATTTCGTCTGCCGAGGGCATTACCGGACTCATCAGCGAAGTAACCCTGCGGGTAATGCCTCTGGAGGAGCTGGACATCATCGCTATAGGCTGCCCTGACGCCTACGATATGCAGAAGATGGTGCAGGCAATTATCGATAAGAAACTACCAATCTGGTCTATGCTCTTCATTAACCCGCGCATGGCGGAGCTGAAGAACAAGGCGCCGCTGCTGGAGCACTTTGAATTCCCGGTCGAAGAAAGGGTTCTCCTGCCTGCTTCCTATATCATGACACTGGCTTTCCGCAAGAAAGACCGGAAGGAGGTTACGGAAGGGATGGTCGAGGTCATGAAGCCGTGCCAGGCAGAGATGCTTAGTGAACGTATTGCCGAGCACGAGTGGAAGAACCGCTTTAAAATTATGATTGTCAAGCGACTCG
>CAYPYL010000097.1:0-5004 GCA_964414605.1 uncultured Dehalococcoidaceae bacterium | reverse complement strand
GCCACGGGGATGGTCGTCAGCAGTTTCCTGGTGGAAGTGGAGGGGGTAAACCTCGGCGAGTTGAGAAAGAAATACCCGGAGGCATTCAAGAGGCCGTACCACCCGGACTCCGGCCTGCGCTGGGAGCGGGTGCTGGATAAGAAATAGCAGGCTCTTGCGGAACTAAACGGTGGGTATAGCAGCCTTTTTAGGCGGGCGGAGAAAGAGCAGAATCAATGTTGCCAGGGCGGCCATAGCCAGGAAAGTAACAAAGACGGTATCATAACTGCCGGTCGTATCGAATACCCAGCCGCAGTAAACCGGTGAGATAAGCCTTAGCGGGGCAAACAGAGCCAGAGTGGTGCCCAGTATCGAGCCGAAGGCATTCCTGCCGAAGTAGCGCCCCAGTATCAGCACGAGCAGGGGCGTCCCTGCCCCGACGCTAAGACCGTAGCACGCCAGCAGCACATACATCGAAGCTGTATTTTGAAAAAGGACGAAGGAGCCTACCCCGACCACGTGCAGGAACATGGTGGCTACCAGCGTAAGGTACAACCTGTCCTTACGCAGGCGGTCGGCGATAATACCTCCCATCAGCCTGGAAGGCAGGGTAAAGAGTATCATCATCCCCACCAAGGCGCTGGCGATAGTCGTTTCTATTCCTTTATCGGTCAGGAAGGGGATAATATGGAGAGTAAAGCCGCCGGTAATGACATTCTGAAAAGCCAGCGCGATAACTATCGTCCAGTAGGACAGCGTCTTAACGGATTGCCGGAAGGTAAATTCCACCTCCCCGGTGCTGGAGGCATACTCGATGCCCAAATCGACCACAGTCTCCCCACCCTCCGCCCGGGATGAATCGATACGGGCGCCGTCGGGGAGCATGCCGTACTGCTCCGGACGCCCCTGTTTGATAAACAGGAAAGCCAGGGGTACAAAGGCCAGCATTACGAAACCCCATATGAAACTGGACATGCGCCATCCCTGCGATACCACGAGCAGCGTGGTAGCCTGCAACGCCACTATCTGGAACACACTCAAAATGGAAAACCGGACTCCCTGCGCCAGTCCCCGCCTGCGAATGAACCAGTTGGTTAACGCCTTGTCAATAGCCACGGTCAGGGCTATGTTCAATCCCATACCGATAAACACGCCCCAGACCAGGTAATATTGCCAGACGGTGGTAACATAACGCATCAATATCAAGCCGATTCCGGCAATAGCCAGGCCGATAACGACCCACCATTTGGGGCCGAGCTTATCGGAAAGCCACCCGATGAGGGGAGAGGTGAAGCCGCCTTCAAGAGCCCCTATGCCAGCGGCGACCGATGTTGCGGCACGCCCCAGATTTAATTCCGCGGCGAGGTCTTTAAAGAATACGGAAAGACCGAGGATGTAAAAGCCGTAACCCAGACCGCCGGAGATGCCGGTGATAATTACGGTCCACCAGCCAAAGAAAAACCTGGAACCCTTTTTCCTGCTTTCAGACAAGACAAACCTCACTAAAATTTTACTAAAAAGCAAGCCGATACGGCTAATACCAGATGCGACATGCTTCCAGATAACGAACTAATACGAAGCTTACATGCGCCGTGCGCGCGGGTATCTTAAGAAAAAAGCGCAATACCGCCGGTAAAAAGCGGGTTCTTTAAAAAGTATAGCATAAGGTCAGGTCTATTAAAAAAGAAAGCAGCCCCGGTTGAGTTAAAAACTTCTTTTAGGAGCACTAACCTTCATTTCCGCAGTTGATTTTTAACTGGTATTTGCACTATGCTATAATCCTGAAAACATGATTGATAAAATTAACCGCAAGATACTAAAGAATATTTGCAGGGACGCAAATATCAGCAACGTCAAATTAGCCAAGACGATAGGCGTCAACACGGCTACCGTTGCCAAGCGAATCGACGCGATGCTCAAGAAAGGCATGATTGCCGTCAAGGCCGTGCCGGATATATTGAGACTCGGCTACAACGTCGAGGCCTGCATCGCCTTGAACGTGGACCTTACGAGTATCGACGAGCTAAGCGCCAGATTGATAGATTCGCCCAATATACACCTGGCGGTGACAACCTTCGGCAGATACGACCTGGTTATGCTGGGTTCATTTTCGGATTGGGACAAGCTGATCACTTTCATGAGAGAGGGAGTATCCCACTGGCCGGGGGTCAAACAGATAAATATCTTTCTAGTTTCAGAAGTAAAAAAACTTCACAGTGCCCTGTTCCATGATATTGCCAGCAACGAGCCGCCCGTAATACTGGACGATATTGACAACACCCTTATTCGGGAACTTGGTAAAAACGGGCTTACCAGCTACACGGATATAGCGCACAAACTGGGGGTAAATCCGGCGACAATTTCTAGAAGAGTGGGCGCGTTGTTAAAAAAGAAGCTTATCAAAATCGTGGCTATCCCCGACCCCTCCAAGTTCGGCTATATGGCAAGCGCCTTAATAATGCTGGGCACCGACCACGCTAAAACCAACGAAATATGCGACGAGCTCAATAAATATCCTCAAATACAGGTCTCCATGACGCTGACGGTAGGATTCGATATCCTCGCCTGTGTACAATTCCCCAACCCGGAGCTTCTATACCAGTTCATCAAGGGTAATATTTCCCGCATACGTGGTATCACGACCATAGAAACGCTAATCGTAACGGAATATCTGAAAGCTACTTATACATGGCTAGACTTCGACGATATACCGGGCTAGTATAACCAGTCTCCCCACCTCAATCCGGTCACTAAATTTCCAGGCGTTCAATATTTCTGTATTATATCAGGCATGATACATGTTGACTAATGTGTTTTCTTTGATTTATAGTAATAATTAATCATAATATTGCAACTATTTCTACTGTTTTTTTGCACTGTAGTCCACATATTGCCTTATAAATACAATTAAGGAGAATAACTGATGGCAGTAAAAAACAAACCCGGAACAACGGCAAAAAATGGAGAAAAGTCCCTGCCCATCACCCTTGGTTTTGGCCCCAACGCCAATTCCTCGGTGGTGGATGTAAAAAACGGCAAAATAATCAGGATTAGGCCGCTGCACTATGACTGGAAATACGATAAGAAGGAATTTAGTCCATGGAAGATGGAGGCGCGCGGCAAGACTTTCGAGCCCGGTATGAAGACGCTGATACCTCCTTACAGCCTTGCCTATAAAAAGCGGGTCTACTCCCCTAACAGGGTCGTCTACCCTTTGAAAAGAGTCGACTGGGACCCGGACGGCGAAAGGAACCCGGAAAACAGAGGGAAAAGCAAGTATGTCAGGATTTCCTGGGACGAGGCTACGGATATAATCGCCAAGGAGATATTGAGGATAAAGGAAAAATACGGGATGTATGCCATCCTCACCCAGGCGGACGGGCATTGCGAGCAGAAAATCGTCCACGGTCCCCATGCCTGCCAGCTTAAACTCCTCGAAATGCTGGGCGGCTATACCCTCCAGACCCGTAACCCGGACAGCTGGGAGGGGTGGTACTGGGGCGCCAAGCATGCCTGGGGAATGGAACCGGTCGGCCAGATGCTGCCGGACACCAACGTAATGCTCGATATTTCCCGGAACACCGATATGCTCCTGTTCTGGGGGTGCGACCCCGAGACCACTCCCTGGGGACTTGATGGACAGATGGCGAGTCGACTCTGCTACTGGTGGACGGAACTCGGCATCAAGTCGATATATATCTGCCCGGACCTGAACTACGGGGCCGCCGTCCATGCCGATAAGTGGATACCGGTACTGCCTAATACCGATGCCGCCCTGCGGCTTGGCATAGCCTATATCTGGATTACCGAGGGGACTTACGACAAGGAATACGTGGCAACCCATACGTACGGCTTTGATAAGTTCGAGGAATACGTCCTGGGCAAAGAGGACGGGATTCCCAAGACGCCGGAATGGGCAGCCGGCAAAACGGGCATTCCCGAATGGACCATCAAGGCGCTGGCGAGGAAGTGGGCGTCTGTTCCTACAACAATTACCCATGGCAACGGCAGCCCCGGCATCAGGGGGCCGTACTCCACGGAAAACGGACGGCTAGAAGTCCTGCTCCTGGCTATGCAGAGTCTGGGCAAGCCGGGCGCCCACCAGGTAAAGATGATTGAATGGGGGCTTTTCGGAGTAGGGCCCATGCCGGAGTGTGTTGTCGTGCCGCGCGTGGAGGCCGCCAACCAGGGTGCGAATGTTCCGGGCGTGCGGTCTATCCATACGGAAAGCCGCTATCGTATGTACATGGGAGAACACACCAAGGCGGGGGAAACCTTCCCGAAACAGTTCATTCCCAAGGACCTCATTCACGATGCAATCCTCAACCCGCCTATCAGCTGGTACGGCACCACGTTGCTGGGCGCGCCTGTCGAAGACCAGTTCGAGAAATACACCTACCCGGCGGAGGGTTGCCCAGAGGTACACATGATATGGACGGATACCCCCTGCTGGATAACCTGCTGGAACGACAGCAACACCTACATCAAGGCGTTGAGGAGCCCGAAGATAGAGTTCATCCTGGCGCAGCACACCTGGCTGGAGAACGACTGCCAGTTCGCCGATATTATCCTGCCGACCAATACCAAACTGGAGGAGGACGATATTAACGTCGATATGACCAACGGGCAGTTCCGCGTTCTCCTGCACGAGAAGAAGTGCATCGAACCCGTAGGAGAATCCAGGAGCGATTACCTCGCGGTCTGCGCGATAGCCGAGAAATTCGGCTTGCTGAAGGAATATACGGACGATAAGACCATCGATGAATGGATAAAGGTCGGCTATGATACCTCCCGCGTACAGGACCTTGTCTCTTTTGAGGAACTGGAGGAAAAGGGGTATTATGTCGTCCCGACCAAGCCGGACTGGGAAAAGACCCCGGCCGGACTGCACGGGTTCTACGAAGACCCGGACAATCATCCACTGAAAACACCATCGGGCAAGGTGGAGTTCTACGCCCAGAACCTGGCCAAGCACTTCCCCGACGACAAAGAGAGGCCGCCGGTGCCCCACTGGATTGAAAAGGG
>CAYPYL010000096.1:4016-5041 GCA_964414605.1 uncultured Dehalococcoidaceae bacterium | reverse complement strand
TCGATTCGTTTACTAAAACCTGTCCTTTGTGAATAAAGGAGGGAACAAAAAGTGAAGAATGGTTTTATCATCACTCTTATGATCGTGATAATAGCCGGACTTCTCCTGGGCAGTTGTGCCGAACCGAGCCCTGAACCGGCCCCGGCTCCTTCTCCTGCACCCTCGCCGGCACCGGCTCCTGCTCCGGCTCCGGAACCCGCACCTGCCCCGGCACCAGAACCGGCACCCGCCCCAGCACCAGAACCCGGCGGACCGATATACGGCGGCACCTTCGTCTGGAACCATAACAGCGGTATCACCCAGATAGGTTCCATCGCGGATAATATGGGAATCGCCGCTAGCCGGAATACTTACCCGGTATATGAACCGCTTCTAATTACCGATAATTCGGAGAGTATCCTTCCCTGGCTGGCTACAGCGTGGGATGTCTCACCCGACGGTAAGGCCATCACGCTTACGCTGCGCGAGGGAGTCAAGTTCCACGACGGCACTCCCTTCAACGCGGAAGCCGTGAAATATAATTTCGAAGCCGTCACCGCAGCAAATCTGATGGGCACGGCCTTCCTTACCAACGTTACCTCAATCGATGTCCTGAATGAATACACCGTCCGCATAAACCTGGAAGAGGTGGATTCTACGTTCCTGCTGCGTATCGCTCAGGGCGCTATCGGCTTGATGGTATCACCGACGGCCATGGCGAAAGAAGCTACCGCCGAGAATATGGCGGAGCTGCATACCGTCGGCACCGGGCCTTTTATGTTCGATAGCTGGCAGCGAGATACCTTCGTTAAGTACAAGAGATGGGACGGTTACTGGCAGGAAGGCCAGCCGTACCTTGATGCCATACAGGTCAATAATACCGCCGATGTAACTGTCAGCATTATGGCTCTCAAAGCAGGAGAGACCTATGCTGTCGAGAATGTCGACCCCGTCGATGCTGTCCAGCTGGCCGCTGAAGGCTACACTATCCACCAGCCGGACCTGCATTTCTGTCACAGCTTCATGACGGATGCCTCCAACCCTGA
>CAYPYL010000096.1:0-4006 GCA_964414605.1 uncultured Dehalococcoidaceae bacterium | reverse complement strand
CGATAAGAGGGTGAGGCTGGCGCTTGATTATGCTGTCGACAAAGAGACAATGGCGCTAGGTATCGGTGAAGGATACTATGTAGCCCTGAACCAGCTGGCGGTACCGGGAGACCCGTGGTATAATCCTGACTTAGAAATACGCGAGTATAATCCTGACAAAGCCAGGGAACTACTGGCCGAGGCCGGTTATCCCAATGGTTTTTCTACCAAGATAGTCTCCGATGTTATGGCCCGAAGGGATACGCTGGTAGCTGTCCAGACGTACCTGAAGGCAGTCGGTATCGAGACCGAACTTGAAATCCTTGAGTTCGGCGCGGCGTTCTCCAAGCCCCGCGAGGGCTGGGAAGGCATCCTCTTCCCCGGTTTCCCCAATTCAAATACCCTTCTGGGTATCATGGGCCGCTGGGGTGATGACACCACTTACATCAGCATCTACCGACCGGAAGGATTCCAGGATAAATGGGATGCCGTTACCGCCCAGCTTGATGAGGCTAAACGCACGGAGCAGCTTAGAGAAATCATCAAGATAATGTATGATGAGGCGATGTGTGTTCCGTACCAGGCTGACAGTCCGCTGGCTGCCGAGAGCAAGCTCATACATGGATTCGATCACAATTGGGGTCACGTAGTGGGCTACTGGACGCCTGGAGAAATCTGGTTGGACGAATAATATAGTTCGATTCGTTTACTAAAACCTGTCCTTTGTGAATAAAGGAGGGAACAAAAAGTGAAGAATGGTTTTATCATCACTCTTATGATCGTGATAATAGCCGGACTTCTCCTGGGCAGTTGTGCCGAACCGAGCCCTGAACCGGCCCCGGCTCCTTCTCCTGCACCCTCGCCGGCACCGGCACCCGCCCCGGCACCTGAACCAGAACCCGCTCCGGCACCAGAACCGGAACCCGCCCCGGCACCAGAACCGGGCGGACCACAGTACGGGGGTACCTTTATCTGGAACCACAACGGCGGTATAACCCAGATTGGTAGTATCGCCGATAACCTTGGAATCTGCGCCAACCGCAATTCCTTCCCGGCGTTGGAACCCCTGCTATTGACCGACGAACTGGAACATATAGAGCCCTTCCTGGCCACGGGCTGGGACGTCTCGCCGGATGGCAAGACCATCACGCTTACCTTACGCAAGGGCATCAAGTTCCACGACGGCACTCCCTTTAATGCCGAAGCCGTGAAGTACAATATCGAAGCCGTCGCCGCGGCAAACCTGATGGGCACGGCCTTCCTTACCAATGTCACCTCAATTGAAGTCCCGGATGAATATACTGTTCGGATTAACCTGGAGGAGGTCGATTCTACCTTCCTGCTCCGTATCGCGCAGGGAGCTATCGGCTTGATGGCTTCACCCACCGCTATGGCCAAAGAAGCCACCGCGGAAAATATGGCCGAACTGCACTGTGTCGGCACCGGGCCTTTTGTATTTGACAGCTGGCAGAGAGACAACTTCGTCAGATACACCAGGAATGACGATTACTGGCAGGAAGGCAAGCCTTACCTGGATGCTATAGAAATCCGCAACATCGCCGACCTGACCGTCAGTATCATGTCTTTCAAGGCGGGAGAAGCGCAGGCCATAGAGAACGTCGACCCCGTCGATGCTGTCCAGCTGGCTGCTGAAGGCTACACCATTTACCAGCCTACGCTGGCTTATCTCCACAGCTTTCTCCCGGACGGCAACAACCCGGATTCCCCCTTCGCCGATAAGAGGGTAAGACTGGCACTGGAATACGCTATCGACAAGAGGACAATGGCCCAGGGCATCGGCATGGGATACTACGATCCTCTGGGGCAGCTGGCAATGGTTGGAGACCAGTGGTATAACGATGATTGTCCGCTGCGCGAGTACGACCCCGACAAAGCCAGACAGCTGCTCGCCGAGGCAGGCTATCCCGACGGGTTTACCACCACGATGGTCTCCGATGTCATGGCACGGCGCGATACCCTGGTAGCCGTGCAGACGTACCTTAAAGAAGCCGGCATCGAAACCGAGCTGGAAATCCTCGAATTCGGTGCGGCATTCACCAAACCCCGTGAGGGCTGGGAGGGCATCCTCTTCCCCGGCTTCCCCAATGTCGGCACGCTTCTCGGCACCATGGGCCGCTACGGTGACGAGTCCAACTACATCAGCTTCTACCGTCCCGAGGGGTTTTTCGAAAAGTGGGATGCCATTACCGCGCAGCTTGATGATGAACAGCGTACCAAGCAGTTCAAGGAAATAATCAAGATATTGTACGACGAGGTTATGTGCATTCCGTACCAGGGCGATTGCCCGCTGGTAGCCATGTATCCGACCCTTCACGGGTTCGAACACCATGCCAGACACACGGTTAGTTACTGGGCGCCGCAGGACGTCTGGCTGGAAAAGTAAAGATAAACCAACAGCGTATTGGATTGGGTGACATGACGGCGTATACTGGAATGGTAACGCCTTATGTCACCCGATCCAGAACCGGTGAATAATCTAGCGCATTGTAGTTACGGCGTACTCCCCGGGCTATATGCGAGTGGGCATAACCGGGGGTGATTTTGAACAACGCCGCTTTACGTTGACGGAGGTCATGTGACAGCATATATCATCCGCCGTATATTTATAGGTATTGTCGTTATCCTGATAGTCACTATCATGATTTTCCTCTTTATCCGCCTTCTACCCGGCGACCCGCTGGTGATATACATTAACCAGGCTGATATGCAAGAGCTAACCGAAGAACAGCTCCAGGAACTGCGTATCAAGTTCGGCCTGGATAAGACCATACCGATGCAGTATGTTGGCTGGCTGGGCGGACTTTTCACCGGCGATTTCGGTCTATCCATATATTATGATGCCGACGTGGGCTATCTCATCGGCGAACGCATGCCCATAACGATTTACCTGGGGGTACTGGCCTTTATAATCAGCGCTATTTTCGGCATCGGCTTCGGTGTTATTTGCGCCCTCCGGCGGGGTACATGGATAGATACGTTGGTCACGTTTCTGGCAAACATTGGTATCACTGCGCCCGCTTTCTGGGTGGGTATTATACTTATTTACCTCCTGGCTCTCAAGGCCGGATTGCTGCCGGTAAGCGGCTGGACCGATCCTTTTGACGATTTCTGGTTGAGCCTGAAAAAGGTAGTAATGCCGGTCATCTGCCTTTCCCTCTTCTCTTTAGCCGCACTGACCCGTCTGACCCGCTCCTCGATGCTCGAGGTGATTCAGCAGGACTATATCCGCACGGCATGGTCCAAGGGATTAAGAGAGCGGTTGATTATAACGAGGCATACTATTAAGAATGCCCTCATCCCGGTCGTCACCCAGCTCGGTCTCCAGGTAGCGTTTATCTTCGGAGGTTCGGTCCTCATAGAGACAATTTTCAATATCCCTGGTGTCGGCAGGCTGATGACGCAATCCGTAATGCAGCAGGACTTCCAGGTTATTCAGGCCGGCACTCTCATCATTGCGGTGGTGGTGGTATTATCAAATCTTATTGTCGATATTTCTTACGGGTGGCTCGACCCGAGGATACGATATGACTAAGGAGCTTTGACATGGCGGAGGAGAAAGATACTGGCAAAAAGGCTGTTGACGGCTCCAGCTGGTCAGAAGTAGCGCCGACTTACAGCGAGACGAAACGCATGATCTCCGTCTTCGCTGGTAGGCCTTTGCCGGTTATCGGCTTCGTTATAATAGCGATACTGATACTCGTGGCCATTTTTGCACCCCTCATCGCACCTTACGACCCGTACGAGATGGACATCCTCAACAAGCTCCAGCCGCCAAGTTCAGCACATATCCTGGGGACTGATTCCCTGGGCAGGGACACCTTGAGTCGGATAATCTACGGCTCGCGGACCTCCTTGATAATAGGCATGTCTGTTATAAGCGCCGCTTCGGTAATCGGCATAGCGCTGGGGCTTATTGCCGCTTATTTCGGCGGGGCATTATACCATATCATTATGAGATTTATGGATGCGCTGATGGCTTTCCCGATGTTGCTGCTGGCCCTACTCG
>CAYPYL010000095.1:0-5084 GCA_964414605.1 uncultured Dehalococcoidaceae bacterium | reverse complement strand
CCGGTGCACATTCCCGAACCGGCGATAATCATATGCGTGCCCTTGAGGTAGTTCAAGGCCTTGGAGTCTTCCACCGATTCCACCATTTTCAGCCCGGAAAAGTCGAAAGGCGACTGCCGGTTTTGCAGTAGCTTCTTCATCTCCCGGTCGAAAAGCTCGTGGTAGCGCTTGAATACCTCGGTGATTCTTATCGCCATCGGGCTGTCGAGATAAACATCCAGGGGCGGGATGCGCTTTTCCAGAATCAGGACGTTGAGGTAGTACATGATTTCCTGGGCGCGCTGCAAGGCGAAGCTGGGGACGATGATATTGCCGCCAGAAGCGAAAGCCGCGTTTACTATTTCCGCCAGGTCATCGCCGATTTCATTCGTGCCCTCGTGTTGACGGTCGCCGTAGGTGGACTCCATCACGATGTAATCTGTCAGGCGGAAAAAGCTCGGGTCCTGTAGCATCGGGCGGTCCCACCTGCCGATATCCCCGGAAAATACGATGCTTCTTCTTTCTTCCCCCTGCCTGATTTTCACCTTTATCATGGACGAGCCGAGCACGTGGCCGGCATCGTGAAAGGTAGCCGTGATGCCTTCCCCGATGTCCGCCGTCTCTTCGTACTCCACGGTATCGAACAGCGGGAAGGTCGCCTCCGCATCGTCGATTGTATAGAGTGGGACTTCAGGGTAGGGGCCCTGTCTCCCTTCACGGATATGCCTCTTTTTCTTATAGGCGGCGTCTTCTTCCTGTATCTTGGCGGAATCGAGTAAAATGATCCTCACAATATCGGCGGTAGCCGGGGTACAGACTATCCTCCCCCGGAACCCCTCTCTCACCAGCTTGGGGAGCAGTCCGCAGTGGTCCAGATGGGCGTGCGTTATTAGAACGGCGTCGATTTCGTTCGGCGGGAATTTAAACGGCTCCCAGTTTCTATACTGTAATTTTCTCTCCTGGTAAAGACCGCAGTCCACCAGCAGCTTTTGATTGTTAGCTTCTAACAGGTACCGGGAACCGGTTACGCCGCGGGCCGCGCCCATGAATGTCAGACTTGCCTTCATGACAATTTACCTCGTTATCTAACATCATAGCACCTGGGCTGGCGACACGCCAGTATGCCGCAGCATTGGACTGGCCCATAAAGAATTTTGTATGATTTATACTGTATGCCCGCTATTATTGACATAGTCCTGCCCACCTTCTTCACCATCTTCCTGGGATACCTGGCAGGTAGGTTTATCAAAGTCAACATGGCGCCCGTTGTCGATATCACTCTATATATCGGCGTGCCTGCCCTGGTCCTGGTCACCCTGCTTAATAAGGAAATCGTCTTGACCGACGCGGCCAAGATGTGGGCGTCCTCCCTCATCATCATGCTCGGCTGTATGCTTGTCGCCTGGGTGGTTTTCAAGATAATCAGGCAGAAACATACCGGTCTCTATATATCGATATCGATGATGAATACGGTGAACATACCGTTCCCCATTATCTATCTGGCTTACGGGGTGGAAGGACTGGTGGGCGCTACGTTGTTCTATCTGCCGAACGTGGTATTGGTGTACACCCTGGGTATATACGTCATGGCGGGGAAGCGTTGGAAGGATAATTTTAAAGAGGTGCTGCGGCAGCCGGTTATCTACGCCGCCGTTCTGGGCTTGCTGCTGAACTTCCTTCATGTTAACGTACCCGTGCTCATGGTCGACTCTCTGGATTTTGTCGCCATGATGGCCATCCCCCTCGTCCTGCTCGTCCTGGGGCACAATCTTTCCAGGGTAAGAATAGAGTCCCTGCCGACGACCGTGCTGGCCTGTTTCCTGCGGATGGGGGTGGGGCTGGCGATAGGACTGGGGGTGGTACACGCGTTAAATATTACCGGCGTATACCGGTCGGTAGTGATACTGGACTCGGCCATGCCGGCGGCCGCGGCATCGTCGATACTGGCAACCAAGTACCAGAGCGAGGCGGAGATGGTCTCGAGCGTGGTATTTCTCACGACCCTGGTCAGCCTCGCCAGCATCCCCTTCCTCCTGCACATGCTCGGTTAAACGAGATTAGAGACCGCAGGGCTTTAGCACCCTTTAAAATGAATAGGGGCGTCTAAGAGGGGCGCAGCCCCTCTTTTACTTATTCCCCCTTCCCTTCCTAAATACCCAAGGGAAGGGGGATAGGTTCACCAAAATACGGGGGGTGAGGTAGCAATCAATCACTCTCCCTCGTTCCCAGAATGGTAAAACCATCACCACAATCCCGGTGGTAACCCTACCAATTTACCATTGACCTTTTCCCGAATATAGTTTATAATATAAACTATATAGTAAATATACAATTGAAAATATATATAATACAGTGTATATACTAACGTCCTGCAAGAAATAACAGGAGGGAAACCTTTATGGGCAGCGAAGTTTTGGGGAACGTCACCGTAGATTTACTCTCTATACCGCCGCTTATTTTCAGGATAATACGCCGCAAGCTGATTAATGTCACCATGGCGGACATCGACGTGGATATCAAGTTCCCCCATTTTGAGATTATGATAGTGCTGAAGGAAGAAGGGACCCTGCACCCCGCTGAAATCGGCGAAAAGCTGCGTATAGCCAAAGCTCAAATGACCCATCTCATCGATAAACTGGTGGAGCTGGAACTGGTGGAGAGGGAGATGGACTCCACCGATAGAAGGACCCTTAACATTGCCCTTACCGGCAAGGGAAGAAAATTTCTGGAAATACATGAAAATAATATAGTTAACGCTGTACGGGAATACATATCCTGCCTGGAAGACGCAGAGATTGCGGCCTTATCTAACTCGCTGCGTACTGTGCGGGACACCCTCTTAAAGCTGCAGTAAGGCCCCCGGGATATCCATCTGGTACGGTATCACCCTTGATGAAGTATGAGTAAATCTACGCAAAATCAACCCCCGAATCATAATATACTTAATACAGACCGCATTGGATGGCTCCTGATAAAGCTGGCCACGCCGGCCTTTTTCGGGATGTTCGTCCAGACATTATACAATGTGGTAAATACCATCTTTATCGGTCAGTTTGTCGGCACGCTGGCAATAGCCGGGTTGTCCATCGCCTTCCCCCTTCAGATGCTGGTCATGGGTCTCTCCATGATGGTGGGCATGGGCGGCGCTTCGCTGGTCTCCAGGCTCCTCGGGTCCGGTGATAGAAAAGGGGCGGAGGTGGCTCTCGGCAACGGCGTAAGCCTTAGCATCTTGCTTGGCGTGGTGGCCATGGTCATCATTCTGCCCTTTATCGATTTCTGGCTCAAGCTGATTGGCGCCTCCGAGGCGGTCCTCCCTTACGCCAGGGAATACCTGTTTATCATCGTTCTCGGCTCGGTTTTCAATATTTTAGCCATGGCACTGCTCAACTTCGCCCGGGCGGAGGGCAACGCCCGCGTCGGTATGACCGCCATGATTCTCGGGGCCGGTCTGAACATCATTCTCGATGCCATTTTCATCGTCTGGCTGAAAATGGGCGTCAGGGGAGCCGCCATGGGCACCGTTATCGGGCAGACGGTCTCCATGGTTTACCTCCTGACCTACTATTTGTCCGGCAGTAGCTACTTGAAAATCCGTATCCGCAACTTTCGCCCGGACCTTAAGATACTGAAAGGGATGTTCTCGGTAGGTTTGGCTTCATTCGTCCAGACGGTAGCCGGCAGTATTTCCGCTATGCTGTTGATTAATATGGTGGTCACCTATGGCGGCGATATCGCCCTGGGGGCTTTCGGCATCATCCAGCGCGTGATGATGTTCGCCATAATGCCGGGTATAGTTATCGGGCAGGGCCTCCAGCCGATTCTCGGCTTTAACTACGGTGCCGGGCGCTATAATCTCGCCCTGAAGTCGATAAAAATAGCCGTTATTATTTCCACATCGTTAAGCATGGTGGCGTTTCTGGCGCTTTATTTCAGCCCGGAAGTGTTTATTAAAGTATTCAGCAAGGACCCGGAACTGATTTCCATGGGGATTTATACGGCCAAGCTCGTATTTCTGTCCATGCCTTTTATGGGTCTTATCATGGTCGGCCAGCTCATTTTCCAGGCAATCGGTAAGGGTATGCAGGCTTTCATTACCGCCATTGTCAGGCCGGTGGTGTTTTTAATTCCGCTGGTATTGATACTGTCCCGCTTCTGGCAGCTGGACGGCGTCTTCCTCTCTTTCCCGGCCTCTGACGCGCTCACTTTATTGCTGGTGTTCGCCTTGATTATGCCCATCATCAACCATTTCCGGAAGGCCGCCGCCGCGCAAACACAGGACGGTACGTACACGGTGTCCTCTAGTCAGTTGCTGAAAAAACCGGAGAGCAGCCGGGTTATTAAATAAAATTGGGAAGCTGATATAGAACGGTGGAAAACCGGGGTAAAAACATACTCGACGACGACCGAGTAGGTGGACTGCTCGTAAAGCTGACCATCCCCGCCTTCTTCGGGATGTTCGTCATGACGCTGTACAACGTCGTCGATACCATCTTCATCGGTCACTACGTCGGCCCGCTAGGCATCGCCGGACTCTCCATAGTATTCCCCATTCAAATGCTCTCGATGGGCATCGGGCATATGATGGGCATGGGCGGCGCCTCGCTTATATCCAGGCTAATCGGGGCCAACAACATCCCCAGGGCGGAACACGCCCTGGGCAACGCCTTCAGCGGCACAATCCTCCTGTCCGCCCTGGTCATGGTGGTTATCCTTCCCTGGCCTGATTTCTGGCTTCGGTTGATGGGTGCTTCCGATACTATCCTCCCCTATGCCCATGACTATATGACGATTATCCTCTACGGCATGTTTTTCCAGACCTTCGCCATGTCCATGAATACCCTCATCAGAGCCGAGGGAAACGCTCGCGTACCCATGATAGGTATGATTATCGGTGCGGGACTGAACATAGTGTTCGATGCCGTGTTCATCATACCCCTGGGCATGGGGGTCCGGGGAGCTGCCCTGGCAACGGTAGTGGCCCAGTTTATCTCCACCATATACTTCTTGAGCTATCATATCTCCGGTAAGAGCTTCTTGAAGCTGCTCCCCAGGAACCTGATTATTCAATGGCAGATAATGAGAGACATCCTTGCCATCGGGATTTC
>CAYPYL010000094.1:0-5144 GCA_964414605.1 uncultured Dehalococcoidaceae bacterium | reverse complement strand
TACTTACGGAAGAGGTGCTGCATGAAAAGAGCTAAGATAACCGAGGAGCTGGCCTACGGGACGGCGCTGGACCGCCTTACCAGCGGCGACCGACCGGCGGCTTCTCCCGAGCCCCGACCGTCCGCAACGGCGCCTGCGATGCCGAAATCAGCGATGATCAAGCTGTCTGTCTTTCTCAACCGGGAAGAGGACGCCTACCTGGAAGGCCTGGCTTCCACCGCCAAGTTCACCGGCGGGAAAAAGCTCTCCAAGACCAGGCTCATCGAGGCCATGGTGCGGGCTTTCCGCCAGACCGACCTGGACGTACGCGGCGTCAAGGACGAGCAGGAGCTTTTGAACAGAGTTAAAGCACAGGTGAGGTAACTTTTTATTATAAGTCTTCGAAAAGCGCCGGATTTGCGATTTTAGGCTTTCTGGTAGGTGTTTGGACAAAGGGCCGGCTAATTTCTTGTATTGGGCTCCGGGATAGGGAGGGGATGGGTAAGGCGGAACCGCCGCATTAGCTCATTGTGAGTCAACGACGGCGGCGCTAACGGCTGAGGCGTGGTAGGAACCGGCCGGACACAGCCTACTACTTCTATCATGTCGATATTTTCCGGGTCATAGCCAGGCCGCAGGCCAGTGAACGGCTCTTTGGTTACTGTAATGTCTTCCATCTCGGAGGCGCGGTAGAGCTTCCAGCCTTCGGTTTTGTTCGAGTCGGTGTAGCCGCCGGTCTGATAGCAGATGAGTGATTCGTTATCGGCTTCGCCGTGCATGGTGATACCCAGGGCGAAGGGCTCCACGGTGCGGTAGCCGCCGTGGTAATAAAACTCGATTACGCGCCGGGTGTTAATGGCCTGGCAGAGAGTTGCCCTTGTCTTCTCCCTTTTCTGGGTGATATGGGATAAATCCCTGACGCTCTTTGCCATGATAACAGTTCCGTTGTATCTACGAACCACTCTAAATTATTATGTCAATAATGTCAATAAAAGAATGGTTAGAAATTGGTAGTTGTTGCGGCTTCTGCCGGAATTCAGAGGGGGTGAAGAAATGGTGAGGAGCTTGGTCAATACAGGACTGACGGTTACCTTACCCTTATCCTGCCCTTCGGCTCGGCCACCACCTCCCCGATGACAGCCGCCCCGGTAACGCCTTCACGGTGCAGTGTATCCAGCAACCGCGATGCCTTTTCTCCCGGCACGGCTATCAGCAGGCCGCCGGAGGTCTGGGGGTCGAACAGGGTATCCTGAAGGTATTGCGGTACGCTTTCATCGATGTCAATCATACCTTTACGGAACTCCCGGTTGCGGTGGAGCCCGCCGGGAATCATGCCCATTTCCGCGTAGTCCCTGGTCGCGGGGAATATGGGCACGGCCGCCGCCTCGATAATCATGCCCACCTCCGCCCCCGCTACCATCTCGGCGGCATGGCCCAGCAGGCCGAAGCCGGTGATGTCCTTGCAGGCGTTCACGCCCGCCGCCAGCATCAGCTCCGAAGCTTTGCGGTTGAGAGTAGTCATCGACTTCACGATGGCGGTAACGGCTTCTTCGCTGGCGACATTGCCTTTTATCGCCGTGCTGATGATGCCGGTACCCAGCGGCTTGGTCAGGATAAGGCGGTCGCCGGGCCGGGCGCCGTTATTATGAATTACTTTGTCCGGGTGGATAGTGCCGGTGACGGCCAGCCCGTACTTGAGCTCGGGGTCGTCCACGGTATGGCCACCAAGCAGTATCACCCCGGCGGCGTACATCTGGTCGAGGCCGCCCCGCAACACCTCCCGCAGTACGGCGATGTCCATACTTTGCTGCGGGAAGCAGACGACATTCAGCGCCGTGAGGGGCCGGCCGCCCATGGCGTAGACATCGCTCAAGGAGTTGGCCACGGCAATACGTCCGAAATCGTACGGGTCGTCAACTATGGGGGTGAAGAAATCCACACTCTGAATGATAGCCAGGTCAGCGGTGAGCTTATAGACGCCGGCGTCCTCGGCCTGCTCCATGCCCGCGATGAGGTTGGGGTCGGTCTGGAATTTCAGGCCGGCCAGCGCATTAGCGAGGTCGCCCGGACCTATCTTGCAGGCTCAACCCGACCCGTGCACGGTCTCGGTGAGGCGCTTCCTGGGCTTTTCGTCCATCTTTCTATCCTCGGTCATATTTTATTACTCGTTATGAAGCTCCGTAAAACAAATTTCTTTCTTATGCATCAAAGACAGACCATTTCTGAATTCATTATTGACTGGACTGATCTGGCCATAGTGGTCGGCCTGCCCGCCTTCAGTTCGTCTACCAGTTCCAAGTATTCAAGACAGGTGGTGCAGGCCAGTATCTCGACGCCTTGTCCCTCCAGCCTTTTAACGTGTTCTAAGACCTGGGAACCCTCGCACAACAGGCGCACGCCGCTGTTCCAGAACACAAGTGTTTCCGGTTTTTCCTGACTCTCGCCGAGCAGGCGCAAGAAATTGGCCATGAGCATCGTTCCCAGCACATCATTGCCTCTGCCTAAACCCTCGGATTGTATTAAAATTACTTTAGCCGGCATTTATCACCTCCTTTTCCCGCCAGTGAATCTTCCGGATTTCGCCAAAACCGCTGCGCCCGGGGTCCTGAACGTCTGTGGCTAAGCATGAAAAAACTACCTGTAAATCTCCCTACGTTTGTTTTTTCTTGATGATTTATCCGCAATGCCATAAAATAGTCTCGGGATATTATAACATAAGTATTTTCTTATTGCAAGATAAATAATACTTATTTTACAATCAAGTATTATGAATATCGACCAGTTGAAAACTTTCCGGGAGGTGGTACGGCTCGGCAGTTTCTCCGAGGTTGCCAAGAAGCTGGCTATCAGCCAGCCGGCGGTGTCCTTCCAGATACAGAAACTGGAGCAGGAGCTCGGCATCCGTCTTATCGACCGCACCCAGCGGGCCATTATCCCTACCGCCGCCGGGAAACGACTCCTCCGTTTCGCCGAGGCTGTCGAGGTGGAACGCGATAGCCTGCAGCACGACCTCGAACAGTTGCGCGAGGAAGTCTACGGCGAGCTGCTCATCGCTGCCAGCACCATCCCGGCCGAGTACCTGCTGCCGCCGCTCCTGGCGAAGTTTAAGAAGAGGAACCCGGCCGTGAGGATTCAGGTGGACGTTTCCGATTCCGTGACGGTCATCGACCGTATCCGCGATAATACCTACGAGGTGGGTTTCTGCGGCCTGGCGCCGGAAGGACAGGACCTGGCGTCTTTCCGGGTGGCCGGCGATGAAATCGTGCTCATCGTCCCGCCCGGACACCCCTTCGCCGGTCGGGCCGAGGTACCGCCGGACGAGCTGGATGGCGAGCTGTTGATCTTCCGCGAGTCGACCTCGGGTACGCAGCGCAGTCTGGAGGTACTGCTGTCCGGGGCCGGCCTCCCCGCCCGGAAATGGACCCCACACCTCGTCCTGGGGAGCACCCAGGCCGTAGTCTCGGCGGTGGCCGCCGGGGCCGGTATCGCCTTCGTCTCGGACATTGCGGTGAAAAAGGGCCTGGCGCCGGGACGGGTATCGCCGGTCCGCCTGCGCGGCTTGAGGCTGAGCCGCGACTTCTATTGTGTTTACCGGAAGGAGCGGGTCGTATCGCGTCTCCTCGGTGAGTTCATTAGTTACATCAGGACGGAGGTCTCCCACGTTGGCTCTGGAGATTGATGATAATCCGGCGGGTATCGAGGGCCGGTATACGGAGATAAACGGCCACCGGGTGTATTACCGGAGGGCTGGCAGCGGCCCGCCGGTATTGCTTTTGCACGGCGGCGCCTCCGACTCGCGCGACTGGCTTCCGACGATGGCCGAACTGTCCTCCCGCTTCGAGTTTTACGCCCCCGACCTCCCCGGATTCGGGCGGTCCGCCAGAAAAGAGAGCGGCTATTATCTCTCTGAGTTCAGAGACTTCATCCTGGGGTTCATCGATGCCCTGAAACTGGAGAAGCCGTCGCTGGTAGGTCATTCCTTCGGGGCCAGGGTCTGCCTGGACGTTGCCATCCCGTACGGCGAAAAAGTGAGTAAGCTCATCCTCGTCGATGCCTCCGGTCTGGATAAAATATCGCCGCTGGGCAGCGCACTGTTTACGGCCTTCGGGGTGTTGCGCCGGCTGCTGAAACGCCGGCAACCTTTCCCCAGGTTCCTCGCCGGGGAGGGGGAAGACTATAACCGGGTCGGCGATGACGCCCTGCGCCGGCTGACCCCGCCGACGCTGCTGGTCTGGAAACGCTACGACCCCTATCTGCCGGTATCGATTGCCCGGTGGGCGGAGAAGCTCATCCCCGGCGCGAAGCTGGTGGTGGTGCCGGGTTTCGGGCATGCCCCCAATAAGCAGAACCGGCCGCTTTTCCACCAGTTGATGTTGGACTTCCTGGACAGCGCCTAAGCGCCGTTGCTTGTGCTGTCTGCGTTTAACAGACAGCGATAGCCCCGCCGGAAATGTCATTGCGAGGAACGTAGTGACGAAGCAATCTCCCTCGGCACTAATGCCTCCCCGCCCCCGTCGTTTTATATCTATTCCCACCCAGACCGCCCCGTATCATTCTCGGCTTATCTCGGATGATTATGCCCCTCACCGTTAGGGGAAAATGGAAAAATCTGCGGGTTAAGCCGTCGATGTAACGAGGGTGGGCTCCGGGTGGGAAGAAAAAACACCGCAGGGAAGGGTGGAGTGGGTGGAAAAAGGCGGGGGGATAAGGTAGCGGCCGTCCTTTATAACCAAGCAAATCTTTTGCCTTTATAGAGTAGTCCATCAATAAGCAGAATTTTATTTGAAAAAATTCCCCCTTCCTTTAGCAAAGGCTTTGCCTTAAAAGTGCCTCCTGCCCTAAAAGTCGGGGAGTTGCCCTAAAAGTTGTGGAAATTAGTCAAAACCCTTAATCTTAGGTTCAATCACCCTTCCTACCAAACCAGAACCTATACAAGGAATATATGGGACATATGGTTCTCGTGCTTCACCCTTTGGAGGGTGTTTTGGTATCTTTGCTGAAATGCTATCTACTACAAACTGTCTGCCGCACACTGTATACTCTACACGATATTGAAGGTCGCCTATCCTTGCCATAACACACCTCCTAAAATATTTAGCAATTATCCTCAAAGTTGCTAATGTAGCATTCTGAAAGTTGGTAGTGTGCCATTTTGGCAGTTGGCA
>CAYPYL010000093.1:0-5203 GCA_964414605.1 uncultured Dehalococcoidaceae bacterium | reverse complement strand
GGAGATGTTCTTGGCATTGATATCCACACCGGCTTTAGCGTAGGCGTCTGGCATGGCGTTACCTCCTGCGGGTGGATTAACCTTACGTCTTAATTTACCAAATATGGGGGTATTCTGTAAATGGCGGAGGTGTTTATTGACACGCACCATCAACCCCATTAACATAATCTTACGAGGTAGTTAAAAAATGCCGGAACGCTTTTTAGCCCGTCGGATAGAGGTCACCACCGGCGGGGATATCAAAGTCCCCACCTCCTTCAAGCTGGACGACCGCGAGTATAAGATTGCGGAGGTCCTGGAGTCCTGGCCGGACCACGGCTTCGGCAGAAGCTCCGTCGGCCGCAAGCGCTGGTGGCAGCGCCATCACCGCAGCTACTTTAGAGTAAAAACCGCTGAAGGCGAGATTTACGAAATCTACTACGACCGCGGCACCAAGTTGACCCATCCCGAGCTTAAAAAATGGTACCTCACCCGCCGGCTGTGACCGCAGTATTGCATCATTATTCCCGATAGCTTAGAATGGAAAGGCAACGGCGACGTGGCCAAGAGGTTAAGGCGGGGGTCTGCAAAACCCCTATTCGGCGGTTCGAATCCGCCCGTCGCCTCCATCCTCGACTCCAATAAAAAACGTGCTGCCGGGTTCCCCGGCAGCCCTCATCGTTCTCATCATCCTGCCCTTCAGGAAAGGTAACAAAACATCTTTATTGTGGGACAATGAGAATGTAATAGTTAAAAATAACAGGTTTTAAGAATTAGCCAGATGAAGATTGACTTTATTCTTGACTTATTCCATCTATTCTAATATTAATATAACAAATACTAGTAAAAAAGGAGCTGAAATAAAATGACCACACTAAGTGAATATAATAGCTACGGAGAAGAACTTGAGAAATTATTAGTGTTAAGGACATCGCCAATAGCTGTGAAAATGCTTGAGAAAGAAGAAGATATACCAGATGGAGCAATCAGACCCAAAAAGGATTACGGTTATCATATTGCCCAGTGTCAGGCCTTTGCAATGTCTCGGCGAGGTCGCAAGGCTACCATAGCCATGCTAAAAGAAGATAATTGGTGCCCTGCCCCGGTATCTGCCTATGGGCTCGCAGAACCTCGTGAAGAAATTGCTGGCTTCCCCTATATGATTGAAAATAAAGAGGCTGCTAAGATATTGAGTGAAAAATCTCCCCAATTTGAGTACGGGAAATACATCGGTGTCGCCTCCGCACCTTTAAAGATGGCCAATTATGAACCTGATTTGGTAATTGTATATTCTAACACAGCCCAATTGAGAAGTATGTTACTTGCAGTTAAGTATAAAGAGGGATTACTGGTGACCTCTGAATTTGACCCCCTCCGCTCTTGTGTTTTCGCGATAGTACCTGTTATATTGAACGGCCATTTCCGGATTACGCTGCCTGATACCGGCGAACAATACCGTACAATGTCTGGAGAAGATGAGATTATATTCTCGGTTCCCAAGGATAAAGTCAAGGAGTTGATATTGGGACTCAGACATTTTGAAGAAATGACTCAAGATAATGTTCATCGTTATACCCATCTTGACTTCGATATGAGGCCCGATTACCCCCAGCCAGAGCACTATATAAAGATGTTTAAAACGTGGGGGATAGACGCATAAATTATCAGTCGTTGATTAAGTCTACGTCAATATCAGCGGGGCCTTTCATCTTGGCAACATTTTATTTCGTAGCTAAGAAGAGACTATCTATGTAGTCTTGTATGTGTACATAAAAGAAATTTTAGGTATTCATATCTACACCGAGAAGCTTATTAAATTTTTAGTCCAACTTGGGAAATAGCCCCATCATGTTGGATCATTATCCACTTTTTTGCTAACGGATTTACTAACCAAATCAGTGACACCGGATGGTACCAGATGGCATGAAACACCTTAATTATGCGCCATTTTAGATACAAAACGGAGCTAGATAACATTAGAAAATACTGGTTGGGACGGTCTGCAAAGGACTGCAAAACCACTATTCGGCGGTTCGAATCCGCCCGTCGCCTCCGCCCTCGACCTCAATAAAAAACGGGCTGCCGGGGTTCCCGGCAGCCCGCATCGTTTCGCCCTCCTGCCCTTCAGGAAAGGCAGGCTTCTATCTCATCCTCGTAAACGGCTATCTCTTTCCTCTTAGCGCCCACGCGCACGTTATAGATATAAAATACCTGGCCGCTGGGCGGGTTCATCCAGTAGAAATTGGATACCTCCCCAACCTGCCCCGCGTACTGGTTGATGTCATTTTCACGTTGCGTCAGGTTCTGTTCGCTGACGGGCTGGACAATAACTTTCTGCCCCACCATGTACTTGGGTTTAACGGCATTATCCTTCATAGTCATTTGCGCATGATAATACTAAATTATTGATTTGTCAATACTTTAAGAGGATCTTTTGCCTGTTTTCCTGTAAAATCCCCTGTAAATTTCTCCCCAAAGCAAACCCGCCCCAGCGCCTTGACACCCCTGATTTCAGCACCTACAATGAGTCTGAAAGCGCCGGGATGGCGGAATTGGCAGACGCAGCGGACTTAAAATCCGCCGGAGAAATCCTTGTGGGTTCGAGTCCCTCTCCCGGCACCGGAAATTTTTTGCCGGTAAAAGATTAAAAATGAAGATAATCGGGCTGATAGGCGGAATGAGCTGGGAGTCCTCGGCGGAGTATTACAGACTCATCAACGAGCTTATCAGGGAAAAGCTCTCCGGATGGCACTCCTCCAGATGCATCATGTACAGCCTGGATTTTGCGGAGATAGAGAAGCTGCAGGATAAGGAAGAATGGGTAAAACTAACCGCGATGATGATTGACGCGGCCAGGAAGCTGGAAGCGAGCGGGGCGGAATGCATCCTGATTTGCACCAACACCATGCACAAGATGGTGGAGGAAATCCAGGAAGCCATCTCAATACCGATTATTCACATCGCCGATGCTACCGCGGAAGCAATCAAGAAAGAGGGGCTGAAAACCGTGGGGCTGCTGGGGACAAAGTTCACCATGGAAGAAGATTTTTACAAAGGGCGGCTATCTGAAAAGTTCGGGCTGGAGGTGCTTGTTCCGGGCAAAAAGGACAGGGAAACCGTTCATAACGTAATATACAACGAGCTCTGCCTGGGGAAAATAAACCAGGCTTCAAAAGAAAAATTCAGGGAAATCATAGCCGGGCTGGAAAAAGCAGGCGCCCAGGGGATTATCCTCGGCTGTACGGAAATACCTCTATTAATAAATCAGGACGATTTAACGATGCCGGTATTCGATACCACCAGAATACACGCCAGGGCGGGAGTGGAGTTCGCGCTCCGGTAGTAGGCCGGCCGACTATACCGAGGTACAGTATAAACTGAAAGGAAGTTAATATGCCTCCCTGGCTGGTAATAATTATTGGCTACATAATCGGTTCCCTGCCGACGGCTTTCCTCGCCGGGCGCATCCTGAAGGGCAAGGATATCCGCCAGATCGGCGACGAGAACGCCGGGGCCGCCAATGCCTACCGGGAGCTGGGTGCCAGGGCAGGCATTCTCGTATTTATCATCGATGCCGCCAAGGGCGCCGCGGTTATCGTCATCGCCCAGGCGGCCCATATGACCCAGGTGGTCGTCATGCTTGCCGGGGCGGCCGCCATCATCGGCCATAACTGGCCGGTGTTTCTCGGCTTCCGGGGAGGACGGGGGGTAAGTACTACCATCGGCATATTGCTCGTTCTGGTAACTCTGCCGATGCTCATACTGGCCCTGCCGACGCTGATAATCCTGACTTTAAGAAAGAACGTCACCCCGTCCATGGCCTTCCTTTTCATCGCCTTACCCCTCGTGGACTGGTGGTTGAAAGTGCCAGGGATACTCATTGCTTACGGCATCGCCCTGCCTGCCCTGACGGGCATTACCAGTTACTTCAGGACCAGACCCAAGACCATAGGAGAGGCCTGAAAAAGCCCCCGTCCGATTGACATTAACAGGCCATATTGTTAAACTAAATTAGCACACCAAAGCGATGCCGCCTGAAGACCGTGCAGAGTTAACCTCCGTATTATCTGCCGAGTGAAACAGAATTATACAACAAAGTTCCGGTACTTTAAGGGGCTTCATTGACCAACACAAACGGAAAGGGTTTGGTCCAGATCTTTACCGGCAACGGCAAGGGCAAGACAACCGCAGCGCTGGGGACGGTACTCCGGACTGCCGGCCACGGTTTAAAAGTATTCATTATTTTCTTCATGAAAGGCGACTACGAGTACGGCGAGTTCAACTCTCTGCTCAAACTGCCCAACGTAAAGGTGGTAAAATCCGGCTTCCGGCAGTTTACCGACCCGCTGAATGTCAAGCCGGAGGAGAAAGAACAGGCGGAAATGGCCCTGGCGGAAGCCAGAAAAGCCATCCTCGGCGGGGATTACGACCTGGTAGTGCTGGACGAAGTGAACGTTGCCCTGGAATATCATCTCATCGAGCTCGACGATATCATTAAACTCATCAAAGACAAACCTCCCCGGGTAGAGCTTATCCTTACCGGTCGCTACGCGGATGACGCGCTGGTTGAAATGGCTGACCTGGTGACCGAGATGGTGAAGGTCAAGCACCCGTTTGATAAAGGCATCAAAGCCCGCAAGGGAATCGAATATTAAAATAAACGGAGGTAAATATGAAGGTTACACTGAGCGTCATCAAAGCTGACATAGGCGGGTACGTGGGACATTCCGAATCGCACCCGGATATTATCGCCAAGGCGCAGGAATGCCTGGATAAAGCCAAGCAAAAGGGAACGCTGATTGACTGCCAGGTGACCAAGTGCGGCGATGACCTTCAGCTTATCATGACGCATCAGAAGGGAACGGGCGACTACGAAATACATCAGCTTGCCTGGGATACCTTTGTCACCGGCACCGCGTTGGCTAAAAAGATGAAGCTGTACGGCGCCGGACAGGACCTCTTGACCGATGCCTTTTCCGGCAATGTCAAGGGCATGGGGCCGGGTCTTGCCGAGATGGAGTTCGAGGAAAGGACCTCCGAACCGGTACTTATCTTCATGGCGGATAAGACATCCGCCGGGGCCTGGAACATGCCTCTCTACAAGATGTTCGCCGACCCGTTCAACACCATCGGGCTGGTTATCGCCCCCAGTATGCACACCGGCTATACCTTCGAGGTTCATGACGTCAAAGAACACAAGAAAATACGCTTTAGCTCCCCCGAA
>CAYPYL010000092.1:0-5225 GCA_964414605.1 uncultured Dehalococcoidaceae bacterium | reverse complement strand
AAAATATCGCCTTTTTGCGCCGCCGCAGCAGGTAGAGGAAAAACGGGGCGCCGCAGATGGCGGTAATTACGCCGATAGGTACCTCCGTGGGGGCCAGCACGGTGCGCGCCACGAGGTCGGTGAGAATCATGAAAATCGCCCCGGTCAGCACCGCCAGCGGCAGCAGAAAGCGGTGGTCGGCTCCCCACACCAGGCGGACGGCATGGGGGATAATGATGCCGACGAATCCTATCGTCCCCACGAAAGCAACGCTGGCGGCCGTAATTAGCGTGGCCGCCGCCAGCAGGACCATCTTTAGTTTTTCCACGTTCACGCCCAGCTGCTGCGCCTGTTCCTCGTCGAGCTGCATGACGTTTAGCAGGCGGGCGAAGATAATAATGACCGCCGTTCCCACGGCAACGTAGGGCAGGACGATATTTATCTCCGACCACTGGCTTAACCCGAAGCTGCCCATCAGCCAGAAGATAATGCCGTGCATCTTCTCTCCGCTGGAGATGATGAGGTAGGAGACGACCGACCCCAGTAGCGCGCTTAACGCCACACCGGCCAGAATCAGCGTGGTTACGGGCAGGGTCTTGCCCACCCGCGCCAGCAGGTAAACGGTCACGGTGGCAATCAGTGCCCCGACGAAAGCGAGCAGAGGGATAAGGCCGAAACCCGCTATATTCCAGGCGACCGGCAGAAGGAAACCGACGACAGCCCCCAGCGAGGCACCCTGGGCAACTCCTATCAGGTAGGGGTCGGCGAGGGGGTTGCGGAAGAGCCCCTGGTAGGTGGCTCCGGCGGTGGCCAGGGCTGCCCCGACCAGCCCCGCCAGTATGACGCGGGGCAGGCGTATGTCCAGGACAACGGTGGCGATAACGCTCTGCCAGGACGGCTCGATATCCAGGAAGGGCAGCCTGTCCAGCAGTATGCTGAAGGTGGTCGAGAAAGGTATGTAAACGCTGCCGATGCTCGTCGCCAGGGCAATGACCACTATCAGTCCCGCGATAAGCCCCAGGATGCTCAAGATGCGCGTACGCCTCCCGGAGAGGTATGTACGCGTCGGTGTTTCCGTCGTTATTGCATTAGAAGGCATGTCAGTAAATCCTCACCACTTCGTACCTAAGGTCTTCTTTCCCCGTCAGGTATGATACATATTTAAGGTATTTCCCGGCCATGCGGGCGGCGGCTTCTATTTCCCCCGGGACGGGCCCCCGCCAGGGATTGTCGCCGATGGGGATATATGCATCGATTCTATGGGGTATATTTTTATCCACGCCGCCGATGAATGCGGCAATCTTCTCCGTTTCGACGCCATCGATGTACTCCGGTATGAATATGCTTTCTGTCCTTAACCGGACTCCGGATTTATAGACCGTCAGGAAGTTTTGCAGCGCCGTTTCATTTGAAGCCCCGGTGAAATCCCGGTGTATTGAATCAGTAAACGCCTTGATGCTGAAAACCACCTCGTCGATGTGAGTAAGGTCAGGGATGTGAAAGCCGTTGGTGAGGAGGACGTTATGGCTGGAGAACTGCCGGTGCAGCGCTTCGGCAAGTCGCGGCATCTCGGGGTCGAGGGCCGGCTCCGCACCCATGAAAATCACCTCGCCGACCTCCAGCTTACCCAGCATCTGCAGGACCTCCTCCATGCCGAGGAAGTTTTCCGGGGTCTGGCTGCCTTTGCTCTGTCGCCGGTGTATTCTGTCCTTCGTTTCCACGAGGTGACAATCGTATATCTCGCGCTTCAGCAGGCACGCGCGGCAGTTCAAGTTGCAGCCCCAGAAGTGCAGTTGGACTATTTTCATACCGGGGCCGTAGGTTATATGGTAAACGTTCACGTCTATTCTCCGAAAATTTCCGGGTGGAGAAATCCGGCGAACTGCTCCAGCGCCTCGACGATGCGCGGGCCGGGCCGTCCGACCAGGTCCACGTTTATCCCGTAAATCCTGCCATTTACGCAGGCATCCGTATCCTTCAGTCTCTCTTCCGTGGTGATGAACTGCAGGGGCAGGTCCTCGCCGGTTCCCATGCCGACCCCGGCAATCATTACCTGCGGGTTGGCGGCGATAACCACCTCCAGGCCGATTGTCGCGTAGTCGGCGAGGTCGCCGGCCACGTTAATTCCTCCGGCCGTCCGCATCAGTTCGTCGTGCAGAGTCCCGGAGCCGGCCGCCATCAGGGGGTCGTGCCACACTATGTAGAGGACACGCGGCTTTTCCGCTGCGGTCAGTCCTCCCGTTTTATCGGTCACGGCTTTGATCCGTTTCTCCATGTCCTTAACGAGGGAGGCGGCTGCGTCCACAGCCCCGGTCACCTTTCCTATCAGGGTTATGGACTCTATTACCTCGTCGATAGTGGTGGGATTTACCGCCACCACAGTCAACCCTTTATCTTCAAGCTGACCGATGACCTCGGACTCGTGAATATTGGTAGCCAGTACCAGGTCCGGGTCCATCGCCACCACCTCCTCGATGTTGGGGGTGCTGAAACCGCCGATGCTGGGTTTCTCGGAGACTTCCGGTGGGTAATTGCAGTAGTCGGTCACAGCCACCAGACGGTCGGCCAGTCCCAGGGCGTAGATGGTCTCGGTATGGCTCGGCGCCAGGGAAACGATTCTCTGCGGGGTGGCGGTCTTGAGCTCGACCGTTCTCCCCAGCTGGTCGGTGATAATGATGAACGTCTGTGGCACGTCTTCGGGCATGGTGCAGGATGCAGTCAGACCCAGGAAAAGGGCGGCAGCCAGGAAAATTACACCCGATTTTATTAACGTACTCTTCATCTTTCCTCCTTGTAACTTCAAAAAAATAAACCCCTCGTCTACAGCCGAGGGGTAACCAGACTCAATAAAAAGTCCTACAACTCCCCCGCGGAGTTCTGTAGGCTATTCAGAGGCTGGCGTTCTGGCTGACGACCCTTCCGTAGAAGTGTCAATTACAGTGGCGCGGCCGCGTCGGAATCTCACCGACTTGCTCTCCAGTTAGACCCTCGCTCATGCTCGGGTGCCCCTGTTTAGGTATTCAGTTGTGCTATGAGTATACAGTAGGGCGGATGAAAAATCAAGCCGTGACGGGTGGGGTGGAGTTAACGGATTATTTGTCTCGAACGTCTCAACTTGGCCCGGATACGGGCTACGAACGTTCGCATCCCGAAAGGCTTGCGGATAAAATCATCGGCGCCGAGGTCGATAGCTTTGCGCAGTAATTCCGCTCCGTATTCCATGGTGAGCATGATGATGGGAACATCGGAATGCTCCCGCATGTTATCGAGGGTCTGAAAACTGTCATTGTCCGGCGTTGTCGTGTCCAGGATGACCAGGTCCGGCGAAATCTTATCGAGGAGGTCCACCGCCGAGGCGCCGTCAGCGACGATAACGGTATCAAAACCCTCCATGTCCAGGGTATGGTTCAGCAGTTTCTGCATATCCCGGTCGTTATCCACTAACATGATGCGCTGGCGGTTGTTCATGGCTGAAATGTCTCGCCTCGAGTTTTCTTAAACAGAATATCGGGCTAGTTCTGTAAGTTCGGGGGGAGCTCCACCTTCCATATCGGTACGATGATTGTTTTATTGCCCGTTCTTGTTACGTGCCTGCTTCCGCTGGTATTGCGGGGGTAGTTAACGTCATACGGAATCGGCATGTCCCTGGAGAGTATGGCTTCATTCCGAAAAGAACCATGAGTTTGCCGGAATGCTTTCATATCTTCGATATGACGCTGAAAAGAACTGGCATTATTCCAGACAAGTATCATTTATATTACTCCTGTCCTACACTGTTAACGATACTTAAAAATAATCACAAAATTATCAAAACGGCTTCTTGAAGCGTTACAAAATAGTCACGATAAGCGGTTTCATGCCTGCTCCGCGGTAAGGTAGAACTGGGGAGATATGTTATCGCCGACGGTGCCGGCGTTTATGCAGTAATAACAACCGGAGTCCACGGCGATTTTATAACGGGAATAGCCCGGCAGTGTGATACTCACCGGGCTGTTATGGAGAGTTAGGTAGGTATCGGGGGGCGGCCGTCCGTCCTGCAATGCTGTACTGCTCCAGCGGCCGTATTCGTCCTCGTAATATACAACTACCTTAAGATTAAGATACCTAAAATAAGAGATGAGGACCTCGGCGTTGGTGATATACAGTCTGATTAGTATATCGCGGGGGCTGCCGGCGGCGTTTACGTAAAAAAGGTCGCCGGGTATTACGCCGCCGATAGCGTGTCCGTATACAGTCATCTCCGGCGTCGCCGGCGGCGCGGCGGCGACTACTTCGATGCCGTCCTCACCGGAACTGCGGGGGCTTTCGCCGTAGGCCAGTGACGTCAGCTGCGGACCTAAAAGCAGCAGTACGGCTAATACCAGCGCGAACCTTAAGATTTTCCACACAATTACCGCTCTCCATTGGCGGTATATCAAGTGTAGGGAGTGCGGGTCACGCGTGTATCACAATGTAACGGCGAATCCTTACAGAAAAGTCAAACGCGGGTAGTAATTAGTACTGGTACCCTGCCGTTACGGGGCAGCTGCCGCCTCTTATCGCGACTGTCCGTCCGTTAAGACTTTGGAATGATGTAGCCGATACCGGGTCTGGTCATGATATAGGCGGGATGTTTAGCATCGTCTCCCAGCTTTTTCCTTAGTCGGGCGATATTCACCTGGAGGAGGTGGGGAGCGCCGATATACTCTTCCCCCCAGACCTTGTCCAGGAGCTGGTCGGGCGTAACGACGCGACCGGCGTTGAGGCAGATATAGGATAAGAGCTTATATTCCGTGGAGGTAAGTTTAAGTTCTTTGCCGCCGACTGCTACCCGGCGTGCAGCAAAATCTAGTACCATGTTACTGTAGCTGAAGGCAGCCTCTTGCGGCATTTCACGGTTCTGCGTACGGCGTAGCATTGCCCGGACTCTTGCCGCCAGTTCGCTGGCGGAGAAAGGCTTGGTTATATAGTCGTCCGCGCCGGTATCCAGCCCTTCCACTTTCTCCTTATCATCGCCCTTGGCGGTAACCATTATTATGGGTACCTGGGAAAACTCGCGGATACGCTGGCAAACGGTGTATCCATCAATGTCCGGCATCATGATGTCAAGTAAGACCAGGTCCGGACTCTCTTTATCGAAAGTCTTTAGAGCCGTGTCTCCGTTGTTAGCTATAAGCACCTGAAAATTTTCCAGTTCCAGTATGCGTTTCATCATGCGCAACATGCGGATATCATCATCAACCACCAGAACCAGAGATTTTTTTGAG
>CAYPYL010000091.1:0-5253 GCA_964414605.1 uncultured Dehalococcoidaceae bacterium | reverse complement strand
CTGAGGGTGGACTTCATCGCCAACTTCATGTCTAAAAACAAGCAGGACATCCTGTTGGATATCGTCGGCCCGGTCCTGGCCCTGGTATACGTTATTATCATCACCTGGCAGAGCCTGGATAATGCCATATATTCGTTCAGCATCGGCGAAACCAGCCAATCGGTCTGGGAAGAGCCTCTCTATCCCACCAAGTTCCTGATACCCCTCGGGGCTTTCTGGCTGGTTCTGGTGCTCCTGGCCCAGCTTACGCGCGGCATAACGAACGCTTATAAAAACCGCCGGCTTAAGACCAAGCCGGGTGAAAGCGCAACGACCGCGGAGTAACTTTTAAGAGGAGAAGGAACAGCGTTGGACCCACAGATAACGAGCATCATATGTGTCGCCGGTCTGTTCGTGCTCATGATGCTGGGCGTGCCGATTGTCTATTCGCTGGGGTTCAGCGCGGTGGTCGGGGCGATTCTTACCTACGGGGTTCCCGCCCTGCACATTGTGGGTTCTTCCCCCTTCAGCACGCTTTTCAACCTGGCGTGGACACCCCTCCCGCTGTTCGTCCTGCTGGGAGCCATCATTGCCGAATCCGGGATGGGGAGAGACCTTTTTACCGCTGCCGCCAACTGGCTTTCCCGCGTACGGGGCGGGCTGGTGGTGGCCGGCATATTCGGAGAGGCCGCCCTGGCGGCAACGCTGGGCACCAGCGCCGCCACTATCATCGTCGTTGGTAAAATGGCCGTCCCGGAATTCGAGAAAAGGGGTTACCACCGGGGCTTCAGCCTGGGAGCTTTGCTGGCGGGGGGAGTGCTGGGTCCGCTGATACCGCCCAGCGCCACTTTTATCATCTATGCGGTGATTACCAATGTCTCCCTGGGCCAACTTTTCATCGCGGGGATAATACCGGGGGTTATCCTGGCCTTTTTCCTGGCGGTGCCCGCCATATTCTTTTGCCTGGTGAGACCCGGCCTGGCCCCCAAGACCTACAGCGTCCCCTGGAGAGAGCGATTTTCCTCCCTGAAGGGCGTCTGGCCGATAGCCCTGGTGATGTTCAGCATCCTGGGCGCCATCTATTTCGGAATCGCCACTCCTACCGAGACCGCCGGCGTGGGGTGCTTTGTCGTCCTGGTGATAGCCGTCCTGTTTTTCCGCATGCGGTGGAAGGGCCTGCGCGCGGCAATAGTGGAGGCGGCCACGGTAAACGGGCTGATTCTGTTCATTATAATAGCGGCCTCTTTTTATACGTACGTGGTCGGCAGCACCAATGTCGCTTCAAACCTGCAGAATTTAGTCGGCTCTTCGTCACTATCCCCCATGATGGTGATAGTAATTATCAACTTCATATTGCTGATTCTGGGGTTCGTGCTGGACCCCATAACCATAACTCTGTTGACGGTTCCCATTTTCGTTCCTTTAATCGTCAGCCTGGGGATGGACCCCATCTGGTTCGGTGTGATTTTCACCGTCAATACCCAGATAGGGCTTATCACGCCACCGATGGGAACCGACCTGTTCGCCGTGAAGACCATCTTTAACATCCCCACCGGGGAAATCCTGCGCGGCGTGGCGCCTTTCCTGGTTTTCGAGGTGCTTTTCCTGGCCCTTATCGTCGCCTTCCCCCAGTTAAGCCTCTGGCTCCCCAGTTTGATGATAACCAAGTAACGTAATCCTGGAGTGTGAGATAAATCATGAGCAACGCAAAAAGCAAGTCGATTGAAAATTTATCCGCGAATGTCCTGGACACGAGTTTTGAATATTTTGACCCGGCGATGCTGGAAACCACGAAGTACCGCATTATAGATTCGGTTGGCTGCCTTATCGGCGGTTCCGGCGATACCGGCAATCCCGAGCTCGTTGAACTCCTGCGGGACGAGGGGGGCAAGGAGGAGGCAACCATCCTGGTACACGGCGGCAAGGTGCCCGTTGACAACGCCGCCATGGTCAACAGCATCATGACCCGTTCTTTCGACTTCGAGCCGGTAAGCCCGATGGTAGACGGCGTCAACACGCCGGGCCACATCAGCGGCACCACCGTACCGACGGCCATATCCCTGGCCGAGGTGGTAAACGCCAGCGGACCGGAAATGATAACGGCGCTGCTCGTAGGAGACGACGTGGCTTCGCGCATACTGGCTGCCTCCGGCTTCGGCTTCACCCTGGGCTGGGACGGGGTCGGCACGGTTAACGCCTTCGGGACTACTGCCATCGCCGGTCGGCTGCTGGGACTGGACAGGCTACAGTTGAGAAACGCCTTCGGCATCGTCCTCAACCTTATCGGTACCACCTTCCAGACAATCTGGGACGGCACCGTTGCCTTCAAGCTGGCGCAGGGCCTATCGGCCCGTTCGGGTATTTTTTCCGCGCGGCTGGCCAAGGCCGGCTGGACCGGCCCGGAGGACGCCCTGTTCAGCAAGTTCGGGTACTATCAGATGTTCACCGAGGGGTGCCAGAAGCCGGAGTACCTTAGCCGCGACCTGGGGAAAGTCTACTACGCCGACGGCACCATCAAGCCGTATCCCTGCTGCCGCATCCCCCATGCCGCTATCGACTGCTCCCTTGAAATTATGCGTAAACATGGGGTCACCGCGGATGATATAGATTCGGTGAACCTCGACCTGGCGCAGGGCGGCATCGACCATATTTGCGGCAGTCCGTTAAAACTGGGGCTTTTCCCCCACGCGAACGCCGCGTTCAACTACCGCTACGCGGTGGCGACGGCTTTCCTCTTCGAGTGCGTAAAGCCGGAGCATTTCACCGAGCAGGCGATACGTAGTCCCCAGGTGGCTGAATTCATGGGAAAAATCAAGCTCACGCCCAGTCCTTACGTTAAATTCGAAGCCGCCAGAGTCACCGCAACCCTTAAAGACGGCAGGGACTTTACCGAGTCCTGCGATATTGCCCGGGGCAACCCCCTCAACCCGCTGTCAAAAGAGGAGATAATCGATAAATTCTGGACTAACGTCGACTTTTCCGGCAGGATATCCAGGCAGAAAGCCACGGAACTGCTCCAGATGCTTCAAAACCTGGATAAACTGGACAGCGTCAGGAAACTGATACCGCTGCTGGTTGCCTAAAGACTCGAGTGTGGCTGTTTACCAATTCTCTAGGGTCAGGTTACCTTTATACCCGGCAAATCCGGGTAAGACTGGGCTTTCTGCACCAATTCTATCAGCACGTTTTCCGCAGCGCTGGGATGCACAAAGGCTCTTTTCGCATCGGGCAAAGACATCGGCTCTTCGTTGATGAGCTTCTTGCCTTGCTCTTTCAACTTCTTCAGGTCGTGGCTGATATTGTTGGTGGCGAAAGACACGTGATGGAGTCCGCCGCCCCGCTCCTTCAGAAATCTGGCGATGCTGCCCTTGTCGGTGAGCGGCTGGAGAAATTCCAGCGTAATGCCGCCTACCCTTACCACGATGGCTTTAAACTCCCCACCCGGTCCCCCCATCTCCTCGACGACCTCGAAGCCGAACATCTCGGAGTAAGTTTTCAGGGCTTCAGCCGCATCCTTGACGACGATGCCAATATGGTCGATTTTGTTTATCATTTTATCCTCCTAGTTTTCTAATATTATAATATTATAAGGTGACCCACATCGTGTGTCCCCCTCCCTTCGGATTAAGGGAAGGGGAACTGTGAGAAGAGTGGCTTCGCCCCTCTTAAAACATCCCATACTATTAATTACTCAAAACGGGAAAATTGGCGGCAGCTCGCGTACTTTTTCTTTCGTCAGCGTCTGCGGCATAGCGTCTACCAACTCTTCCGGCGTCCAGCGGCCGTCCTTCCAGAGCACCTGCTCTATCTGCGGCGGGTCCTGATAAATCCCGATGTGCCCGTGCCAGACCTCGAAGATGCAGCCGTTGACGTTATCCGCCGCCTCGCTGGCGAGGTAGATGACCAAGTTGGCGACATCCTCGGGGAGGTTTACTTCCAGCATCTGCGTAATCCTCTTTTGAGCAACCTCTTTCCCCCAGGCCTTGGACCAGGCTTCATCGAGTCCCTTTTTCTCGATGAGCTCCTTAATGCCCCTCGTCCCCGCCACCGGCCTGATGGCGTTACAGGTCACGCCGTACCGCCCCATGTCATAAGCCACCGTGCGCGTCAGGCCGACGATGCCCTCCTTGGAGGCGGAATAACTCACCTGCCCCATGTTGCCCAGGCCGGAGTGAGAGGACGTATTGATAATCCTGCCGTAGCCCTGTTTTCTCATAATCCGACAGGCGGCGCGCGTGCAGTAGAAGGTGCCGTAAAGATTGGCCTTCACCACCCCATCCCATTCCTCGTCGCTGACGTTGTACACCATGCGGTCGACGGTATAGCCGGCGTTATTCACCAGCACGTCGATTTTCCCGAAGCTGTCCACCGCCGCCTGAATGATGCCCTCCGCCCCTTCCCTGTCCGCGACGCTGGCATAGCTGGCGATGGCCCTGCCACCGACTTTCTTAATCTCTTCCACCACCTCGTCGGCGGGGCCCCGGGAGGTGCCTTTCCCATCGATAGCCGTGCCGAGGTCGTTGACCACCACTGCGGCTCCCCGCGCCGCCATTCCCATAGCCTCGGCGCGCCCCAGCCCCACGCCGGCCCCCGTGACCACGGCAACCCTGCCTTTAAATAAGTCGCTCATGGGTACCTCCTTGTTTATCAGAAAGGTGTCATTCTGGAGTCCCCCCGATTATTCCTTTACACCCATCGGGGGACGAAGAATCCGGAGGCTGGGAGGTTTTTACCCTTTCCTTTCCGTTTCAGACCAGGCTGTACTTAAATCTTCCCACTTTGGATTCATCGTCTTGATCAATTCTATCTTTTTACTCCTTAGCAAGCCTTTTATCTGCTTTTCTCGGGCAATGGCTGCGGTTATATCATCAGTGGATTCGAAGTATATCAGCCTAGTTATGTTATACTTTTTTGTAAAACCTTCGGTTAATTTGTTCTTATGCTGATAAATACGGCGTTCTAAATCATTGGTCACTCCAGTATATAAGGTGCCGCGTTTGTTGGATAAGATATATACATAATATTCTTTCATTTATTCGCTGTTTTACAGAATGGTTTTATTTCCACCCCCTCCCTAACCAGATTCTTCGCTACGCTCCAGAATGACAACAATGAAGTTATGCTATCACCTTTTTCTCTTTTAAAGCGGTCACATCGTCCCAGCTATAACCCAGCGTTTCGGTGAGAACTTCCTCGGTATGCTGGCCGAACTCCGGGGCCGTGCTGCGGATGGTGGTGGGGGTCTTGCTGAACTGCCACGGCGGCATAATCACC
>CAYPYL010000090.1:0-5340 GCA_964414605.1 uncultured Dehalococcoidaceae bacterium | reverse complement strand
TAAAACCGTAAATGGTGTCTGTTTGAGAGTAGCTGAAGGGGGGCATTAAGCCCCCCTTTTTTATAGAACTAAAGCCCGTCGCTATCTTTTAAATACAATTTGAACCCGTACGCGGAGGCCTCGAACCCCAGCGACTCGTAGAACTTGTGGGCGGGCTCCCGCCGCTTGTCGCTGGTTAACATAATCTTATAACACCCCGCCTCTTTGGCCTTATTGATAATATAGTCCATCAGCAGCTTACCGATGTGACGCCGCCTGGCCTTCTCGTCCACCACTACGTACTCCACCACCGCAAACGGCGCCACGCCGCGTGCCATTCCCGGCAGTATCGCCATCACCATCGTCCCGCATATTTCGCCGTCTTCCTCGGCCACCAATAACTCGTACCCGGGCAGCGCGACCATCTCGTTAAAGACGCGCCGGTACTCTTCCGGAGAAGGGGAGGGGATACCTACCGGTGGAGTAACAAAAGCCAATTGCAGGTAAAGCTCCTGGATGCGGGGTATATCCTGCTCGGTCGCCTGTCTGATGGTTGCCATGAGCGCTAGAAAATCGACTTTCGGACGATTGTCTGTTCCCGTCTCTGACCGACTGAAATCAGGCTCGCCGGACAGCCGATTAGCTCCTCGAGTCTCTTGATATATCGCTGTGCCTTGGTCGGCAGCTCCGAGAAGATACGCGCGCCAACGGTGGGTTTTTCCCAGCCCGTTATCTCTTCGTACACCGGCTGGCACTTCTCCAGGACGGCAGCGCTCGCCGGGAAGCTTTCGATTGTCTCCCCGTCGACCTTATAGCCCGTGCATATCTTCAGACGCGGCATTTTATCCAGCACGTCCAGGCGCGTGACGGCAATGCTGGTGAAGCCGTTGACTCGTTTACTCAAGCGCGCCGCCACCGCGTCGAACCACCCGCAGCGCCGCGGCCGACGGGTAACGGTGCCATATTCCTGGCCGGCTTCGCGTATGGCGTCGCCCGTTTCATCTTGGAGTTCCGTGGGCATAGGGCCCGCGCCCACCCTGGTCTGGAAGGCTTTAAACACGCCCAGCACGTGGGTCACGACGTTGGGGCCCAGTCCCGATCCCAGGCAGGCATTGCCGGCTATCGGAGAAGATGATGTCCCATAGGGATAGGTGCCGAAATCAGGGTCGAGCAGGGTTCCCTGCGCGCCTTCGAGCAGGATGGGCTCGTTGCGTTCCAGCGCCGCCGCCAGCATGGCGGTCGTATCGCAGATGAGCGGGGAAAGCCTGTCCGCGTATTCGCAGTACTGACTGTATATCTCGTCGAACGATAGCGGCTCTTTCCCGAATACTTTAGTAATAATCTTGTTTTTATATTCCAGCGCCAGGGTCAGCCTCTTTTTCAGCACCTCCCTGTCCAGCAGGTCTCCTGCCCTGATGCCGGTCCTCGCCACCTTATCCACGTACGCCGGGCCGATGCCCTTGCGCGTGGTGCCGATGGCGTTTTTCCCCAGCGAGTCCTCCTCCATTCCCTCGATGGCGATATGGTAGGGCATTATCAGGTGGGTGCGGTCGCTGATATAAAGTCGCGAAGTATCCACCTTGCGCGAGTTCAGTTCCTCCAGTTCGCCGAGCAGTATGGGGGGATTTAGCACGACGCCGTTGCCTATTATCGACGTTGTATCCGGGTAAAATATCCCCGACGGTGTCAGGCGGAGCTTAAACTCCCCGTAAGGATTGACCACCGTATGGCCGGCGTTATCGCCCCCGGAAAATCGCACCACATACCTGGCTTTCTCCGCCAGCATGTCGACTATTTTGCCTTTACCTTCATCTCCCCATTGGGCTCCGATTACAGCAACAACTGGCATAATCTCCTCCGTTCCGCAAAAAATCCGGCATAAATTCTACTACCAGACCTTTTAGATGTCTATTATTTTCGACTCTGCCTGATAAAATATCCGGCAGTTATTTTCTCGTCTGCTGCCAGGCGTAAATCAGCCTCTGTCCCGCCGTGAAGTAGCTGAAAAACGTGATTATGGACAGGGCAATTACCAGCGCGTAATCGAACCCGCTAAGCAGCAGTCCCAGCGCCAGCACGATAACTCTCTCCGGTCGGGTAAAGAGCCCCGCCCGGCATTCTATGCCCAGCCCCTCCATCCTGGCACGGATGTAACTCACGAGCAGCGAGCCCAGCAGAGCGAATCCCGTCAGCAGGCTTTCGGCCGTCTCCCCGCCCCGCGAGAACACCGCCAGCAGGCCCAGCAGCAGTATGGCCTCCGAGACCCGGTCCAGCGTGGAATCGAGTATCCCGCCGAAGCGCGTCACCCGCTTCGTTGCCCTTGCCAGGGCCCCGTCCAGCATGTCGAAGAAGCCGGCCACGAGCACGACAATGCCCGCAGCAAAAAGGTGCTCGGTAGCGATAAGCACCGCCGCGACGACGGTTATGCAGAACCCGAGCCAGGTTACCATGTTGGGGGTTAGCGGAGTTCTGGCCAGGACACTGGCTATCGGGCGCGTGACATAGTGAGATATATCCTTACGGGTCTTTTCCAGTTTTGGCATCGTTCAGTGCTTTCCTGAAGTCGCGCCGGTATGTGGGGTTTCCTGTGCCTGCTTTATCCCGTCGAGGGTTTTTACGTAGAAGTCCATTAATTTCGTGGCTATGTTCGACCAGTCGTACTGCACCGCTTTGGGTTTACCCCTCGTGCCCATTTCTTTTCGCAGCTGCTCGTCAGCGGAGAGCTTTATAATAGCTTCGGCCAGCTTTCCCGGGTCCCTCGGCGGTACGGCGATTCCCTCAACGCCGTCGCTAAGGACACTGGAATAACCGTCTATATTCGAGGCGATGATTGGCTTCCCAACGGACATCGCCTCCAGCAGGACGATGCCGAAGCTTTCCCGCCCTGTCGCTGGAAAGCAGACGACGTCGGCCGTCGTATAGTACTTGGGTAATTCAATGTAGGGTGCGTAGCCGATAAAGAACACGTCACTAACCCTGTTCTTCCTGGCACGTTTCTCGTACTTGTTGCGTAGCCGCACCCCGGGACCGACGGCAATCAGGCGGCTGTTGGGAATCTCCTGCTTTACCAGCTTATAGGCGTTCAGCAGGTAATCGAACCCCTTCCTCTTCTCGAACCGCCCCACGAATAAAATATTGAATATTCCGTCTTTGAATCTCTCTATCGCTGATGCGTGGTTATTGAAATGGTGCGTATCTATCCCGTTGGGTATGATGGTGTAGTCCGACGGGAAGAAGGTATTTACGTAATCCAGCGCTATCTGGGAAACCGCGATGCGACCGTCGAGCTTGCGGAACCAGCGGTCGAGGTACCACTTCATTATCGGTGAAAACATGGTATACCAGGGCTTGCCCCCTGACGCGTGGAACGTGCCTACCATCGGCGCGCGTTTCAGTCTCAAGACGGTGGTGCATAATGTCGGCATCAGGGGCTCGTGGAGGTGGCAGATATCGAACTTCTCCCTCTCGAATACCTCGTTTATCTGCGATTCCAGTCTCACTGATAAGGTAACCCGCGCGATAGACCCACTGACGGGAATGGGACGAGGTGTGCCGATGCGTATGAATTTATCGCCAAGCGTATGGACCGCTTTAGAGGCCGGGGCGATGATCTTTACATCGTGGCCCAGGCGGGTAAACTGCTGTTCGAGGCAGGAGATATGGTTGACCACGCCGCCGGGGTAAGCGAAGTCGTAAGGCGATACCAGCGCTATCTTCATGGGCGGCTACTTAGTAGCCTCCTGCTTCTGCGGTTGCTTGGCCACGGCGTCCGGCTTGGCGGTGGCCTTGATATAGTCTTCTACCATCTTACGTGCCTCGTCATCTGTGTACTGGATGGGCGGCGACTTCATGAAGTAGGCGGATGGTGCGGTTAGTTCTCCTTTGAGCCCGTTATCCAGGGCAAGCTTGCAGCACCTGACGGCGTCGATGACGACTCCCGCGGAGTTGGGGCTGTCCCAGACCTCCATCTTCATATCGATTGTCAGCGGCACGTCGCCGAAGGTGCGTCCCTCCATCTTGATATGGCAGTACTTGCGGTCTTTCAGCCAGGGCACGTAATCACTCGGGCCCACGTGTATGTCGTCGGGGTCCATTACGTAATTGAGCTGTGATGTAACGGCATTGGTCTTGGATATCTTCTTCGATTCCAGCCTTTCCCGTTCCAGCATGTTGAGAAAGTCCGTATTGCCGCCGAAGTTCAGCTGATAGGTATGCTCCAGCTTGACGCCCCTGTCCTGGAAAAGCCGCGCCAGCAGGCGGTGGGTGATGGTGGCGCCCACCTGCGACTTTATATCGTCGCCGATTATCGGCAGGCCCCGGTCGGCGAAGCGTTTCTGCCAGTACTTTTCCTTGGCGATGAAGACCGGGATGCAGTTTACTAATCCGCAGCCGGCATTAAGCACCTGCTCGATGTACCATTTGGTGGCTTGCTCGCTGCCCACGGGCAGGTAGTTGATAACAACATCCGTCTTGGTATCTTTCAAGATGCCGACGATATCCGCCGTCGGCCCGGGGGCTTTCTGAATTATCTGCGAGAGGTACTTACCCAGGCCATCGTGGGTCATGCCCTTTTCGACCTTTACGCCTATGTGGGGCACCTTGCAGAATTCAAAGGTGTTGTTCGGCTTGGTGTAGATTGCCTCCGAAAGGTCCTTGCCGACCTTGTTCTTGTCCACGTCGAAGGCGGCCACGAAGTTGATATCGCTGATATGGTAGCCGCCCAGGTTAACGTGCATCAGCCCCGGGACGAACTCGCCTTCCTTGGCGTTCTGGTAGTAGTGAACGCCCTGTATGAATGATGAGGCGCAGTTGCCCACGCCGATTACCGCAACGTTTATTTTCCCCATGTTAAGATATCCCCCCTTCATTACGAGATGATGCTGTAGAGTCTAATGATAGTATGGTTCCTTTCAAGCACCGAGAGAACTATACTCCCTTTAGGCACGGGATGTCAAGACTTATGCCTGGCTCCAAGGGCATTTATTTCATTCTGTGGAGGCAGCGAGCCGCTACTCCCCCCGCTTCCACCCCCTCGTTTCTTATCTATTCCCACCCGCGCCGCCCTCGTCTCATCTGCGGCTTATCCGGTCGAATACCACCATTCCCTTGACTCCACGGGCCTCTACTACTATAATGCACGTTACTACGACCCATTGATTGGGAGGTTTATCAGCCCGGATTCCATAGTGCCCAACCCCGCCAACCCCCAGAGCTTTAACCGGTATACATATTGTTTGAATAATTCGTTAAAGTATGTTGACCCCAGCGGGCATATAGTAATATTTGTCCGTCCTGAAGACATTGGTTTGAAAGGTAATTCTGCCAATGATTATTTTAAAATCTTACAGGCGTTTGAAGAGG
>CAYPYL010000089.1:0-5373 GCA_964414605.1 uncultured Dehalococcoidaceae bacterium | reverse complement strand
TTCCGGGTCGCGGTACTCTTCAACGAATTTCACTGTTTTCTCTCCCCACTCCCCTTCGTTGTTATCTATTCCCACCCGGGCCGCCCTCGTATCATCAGTGGCTTAGCCCGTTAATCTGCCCCGCCCCTTTACCCCACTGTCATTGCGAGGAGTATAGGGACGAAGCAATCTACCAGCAGCATATAAAACGAGGTTACGGATTGCTTCGGGCTTCGCCCTCGCAATGACGGCGATGTTAAGGGCTGGCCTCGCTTAATTCTTTCAATAGTTTCAGCGTCTCTTCCGCCTCGGCGGCGTCGATGACGCTGATGGCGTAGCCGGTGTGCAGCAGCACGTAGTCGCCGACCTTTGCGTCCGGCGTGAGCTGGAGACTGGCCTCACGGGTAACGCCTTCGATATCCACCTCGGCCTGATGTCCGTCGATCGATTTTATTAAAGCTGGTATAGCCAGGCACATTGCCTCTTACCCCTTACCTTTTATCTCGTTACCTATTTTGAACGCGTCGGCGAAGGCCTCGCCGATGGCGAAATACTTCCCCGGCCCGAAGGCGAACGGCCTCACCTTGTCCATGTCCGGGTGCCCGTCCGTCAGGCAGTCCTCGGACACGTGGGTCTCCACCACCTTGCCGACCACCAGTTCGTGGCTGCCCAGGTTGAGGATATGCAGGACTTCCAGTTCCAGGTTGATGGGGCACTGCTCGATGAGCGGGGCAGTATCCAGCGTGCCGTAGAACACCTTGAACTTACAGTCTTTAACCTTATCTGTATCTTTACCGGAGACCAACCCGCAGTAGTCGGTCTCCTTGACGAGGTCGCGCGAAGGGACGTTAACGGAGAAAGTCTTGTTCTGGTAAATGCCTTTGAGGGTGTGGCGGTGGTGCTGGAAGGCCACGGCGATGCAGGGCGGGGTGCTGGCTGCCACGCCTGCCCAGGCATAGGTGGCAAAGTCCACCTGGCCGTCGAAGGCCGTCCCCACCAACACGGCAGGATGGGGCCATATCAATGGCTGGGGGCCTAATTTCTTTTTATTCATCGTCCTGACTCCTTTGCGCCTCGCTTGCGAAATTTGCGATCGCCACCTGACCCAGGGAGATACCGCCGTCGTTGCAGGGCACCTGGCGGTGAGTATATACCTCGAATCCGGCGGACTCCAGCAGCTCCGTTGCCTTACTGAACAGCAAGCGGTTCTGGAATACCCCGCCGCTCAACGCCACTCCGGTTATCCCTGCCCTGGGCGAAATATTCTGGCACACCTCCAGAATCATGTAAGCTATGGTGTTGTGGAAACGCGCGGCGATTCTCGCCCTGGGGGTGCGGTTATGCAGGTCGTTCAATATCGCAGCGAACAGGTCGTGCAATTTGATGGTGTTGACTTCATCATGTTTGGTCAAGGAGAACGGGTAGCGGGCCGACTCGTTAATGGCCCTGGCCGCCAGCGTTTCCAGGTCGATGGCAGCCTGCGCCTCGTACTGGATTACCCCCCTGACGCCGATAAGGGCGGATACTGCGTCGAAAAGTCTGCCCATGCTGGAGGTAAGCGGCGAGTTGATACCGTTTTCTATCTGGCTTCTAATAATATCGATTTCCGCCGGGTCCACGTTCTTCAGGAACGGGAGCTGCCGGTCTAACTTTATACCAAGCGAAAGCAGGTAGCCGATAGTCGTGCGGTACGGCTTCTTGATAGCCTGGGTGCCCCCGGCCAGCGGCAGGTATTCCAGGTGCGTCACGCGGGTGAACTTCTCATAGTCGGCAACCATGAATTCGCCGCCCCAGATGTTACCGTCCGTACCGTAGCCGGTCCCGTCGAAGGAGACCCCGATGACCGGCCCTTCGATGCCGTTGTCCGCCATGCAGCTGGCGATGTGGGCGTGGTGGTGCTGCACCGGTACGAGCTCTATCCCCTCGCTTTCCCCCAGTTCCCTGGCGTACTTGGTGGGCAGGTATTCCGGGTGCATGTCGTGGGCGATTATTTCCGGCTTTATCCTGAACAGCCGCCGGTACAGCGCTATGGTGTTGGTGAAATGCTCCAGCGTTTCCAGGTTTTCCATGTCACCGATATGCTGACTGACGAAGGCGAAGTTATCGCGCGTCAGGCAGAAGGTGTTCTTCTCCTCGGCACCGCAGCCCAGTATCTGCCGGCTCTGGTAGGGAAGGTGTATGGGGTAGGGCGAGTAGCCGCGGGCACGCCGCACGAACACCGGGGCATCCCTCTCTGCTATCATCACGCTATCGTCGTAGCGGGCATAGATATTACGATTATGCATCAGGAAGTAATCGGCGATTCCGCCGAGTCGGCGCTGCGCCTCGTCGTTGTCCTTGGCTATCGGCTCCTCGCTGATATTCCCGCTGGTCATTACCAGGGGCAGTCCGGTATCTCGCAGCAGGAGGTGGTGGAGGGGAGTATAGGGGAGCATCACGCCGAGGTAGTTCAGGCCGGGCGCCACGGCCTTGGTTACGGTGGACTCTGCCTTCCATTTCATCAGCATGATGGGACTGCCGGGGGAGACCAGCAGTCTCTCTTCCTCGCTGCTTATCTCGCAGTGCCGCCTGGCTTCTTCGAGCGTGGCTACCATTACGGCCAGGGGTTTGGCGGGCCGGTTTTTCCGCCGGCGTAAAAGGTTGACGGTTTTTTCGCTGGTGGCGTCGCAGGCCAGAAGAAAGCCCCCCAGCCCCTTTACCGCCACTATTTTGCCACTTTTAAGCAGTTCGGCGGTGACTGTAATTGCATCGTCGCAGTCGATTCTGTTTCCGCCGGCATCGGTCAGTTCCAGCTGCGGACCGCACACCGGGCAGGCGTTGGGCTGGGCGTGAAAACGCCGATCGAGCGGGTCATCGTACTCCCGCCGGCATTCCGGGCACATCCGAAAGACCTTCATGGTCGTATTGGGGCGGTCGTAGGGAATATCTTTAATTATCGTAAAGCGGGGGCCGCAGTTAGTGCAGTTGGTAAACGGATAACGGTAGCGCCGGTCTCTCGGGTCGAGGATTTCCCGCAGGCAGTCGGGGCAGGTGCCGATATCCGGGGAAACGAGCTGATATTTGCCCTCTTCGGCGATGCTGTGGCGGATTTCGAACCTCCGATATCCGGCGGAAGCCCCTGCGCTAACCGCGATGTCTTCGATGCGGGACAGCGGCGGCGCCTGCTTCTGCAGCCCCAGGAGGAACAGTTCGATGTCTCTGGCCTCACCCTCTACCTCGATTCTGACGTCCTCCGAGGTATTGCATACCCAGCCCTTGAGGTTATGCCTGGTGGCAAGCTGGTAGATGAACGGTCTGAAGCCGACCCCCTGCACCACCCCGCGGACGCTGATGTTGACGAGGTTGATAGCCGGTAATTTTGCCATGCTACTTTTTTTTCTTGCCTTTTACGACGGATTCCAGCCAGTCGTACCAGGCATCCATCCCCTCGCCGGTCTTGCAGGAGACGGGCAGGAATATAACGTCCGGGTTCAGACCGGCCACTGTTTTCTTAAAGTTGTCCACGTCGAATTCCAGGTACGGCTTGAGGTCGATTTTATTCAGGAGCACCACGTCGCTGTCGGCGAACATGGGCGGGTACTTGTACGGTTTATCGTCGCCCTCCGGCAGGCTGGAAATCATGACGCGCTTGTCTTCGCCCAGCACAAACTCGTTGGGGCAGATCAAGTTGCCTACGTTCTCGATGAGCAGCAAATCGGTATTTTCCAGCGGCAGGTTGTTTAAAGCCCTTTCGACCATGTTCGCATCCAGGTGACAGCCGCCCGCGGTATTGATTTGCACCACGGGTATGCCCATTTCGTTGATTTTCTCGGCGTCCACGCTGGAAGCGATGTCCCCCTCTATGACTGCCATACTCACCTTGTCTTTCATGTATTTTATCGTGCCCATAATGAGGCTGGTCTTGCCCGCTCCCGGCGACGACATTATATTTACCGTCAGGACGCCGTGGCTGTCCAGCCTGCTTTTATTGGCGCTGGCTTTGTCTTCGTTGGCTCCGAGGATATCCTCGCCTACCTTGATTACTTTCATGCTCATTTATTCCACCTCTATACTTTCCATGTAGCATTCGCGTCCGGATACTATCTCGATGCCCATCTCTTTGCATTCCGGGCAGGTCCAGTTGCCGTTTACCGGGCTGAAAACGTTATTGCACTTCAGGCAGCGTACCTGCGTCGGTATCGTTACGAAGTCCAGTTCGGCGCCGCTTGCGATGGTCTCCTTGGCCAGAAAGTCGAAATAGAACTGCACGCACTCGCCAACCACGCCGGAGAGTTCACCCACCACCAGGTTGATACGGGTGATTTTACCGGCGCCGGCCTCGTTTGCCTTCTCCAGCGCCAGGTTCAGCATGCTTTCCGTAATGCTGTACTCATGCATTTTGTTACGAGTGTTATTAAAGAGGAAAGGTGTGCTCCATTAACATTATAGTCCAGTGAGCGTGAGGGGGCAAATGGTTAGCCTTGTCATCGTCCTTGTTTATGCGCTATACTGCTGGATTGCAATGCTAGGTAGACGTATCTTAGTCTGGGGTCCGGCTTCCTCCGGCAAGACCACAGTAGCTCGTGAGTTTGCGCGGCGCACGGGCGTACCGCATATTGAACTCGATGCAATTTTCTGGAAACCTGATTGGGTGGAGACGTCTCTGGATGAGTTCCGTAACGCTGTTTCAGACGTTATCCGGGATAATCCGGACGGATGGGTAATCGACGGCAATTACGGGCGCATAAAGGACATGGTGCTGCCGCAGGCGGATACGGTTATCTGGCTCCGCCTTCCTTTCCGCGTTGTTTTGTGGCGGGTACTGAAAAGGACGATCACGCGGATATGGCGCAATGAGCCGTTATGGAGTAATAACTATGAGACCTGGCGGAAATCATTCTTCAGCAGGGAATCGCTGCTGCTTTATATTATCAAGAACTGGCGGCGGTATATAAGAAAGGGGAAAGAAGAGCTGGCGGCTATTCCTCATCATGCCAAAATCATCGAACTGCATTCCAGCCGGCAGGTAGAGGAATTACTGACCGACCTGGAGAACGAAAATAGTGCCTGACACCGTTACTTTACCGGATTATCAATTTACTTATGTCTTATGCTATGCTATAATTTGGCTTGTAAACTAATAATAAAAAGTAAAGAGGAAAAACTTGGAAAAAGAGAAGAAGGCTGAAATTATCAGTACTTATCAGGCTCGTGAGGGAGATACCGGCTCAACCGAGGTACAGGTAGCGCTCCTCACCGGGCGGATAAACCAGTTGACCACTCACATGGCAGCCAACCGTCACGATTATCATACCCAGCGGGGTTTACTCAAGCTTGTAGGGCAGAGGCGAAGGCTTTTAGCTTATCTCAGCCGGGAGGACGTAGGGCGGTACAATCAACTTATCAAGAGGCTGG
>CAYPYL010000088.1:0-5399 GCA_964414605.1 uncultured Dehalococcoidaceae bacterium | reverse complement strand
TCGGCGCCGTCTACGGACTGCCCCGCATGGGCCCGACCTTCGGCTCCATGTTCCTTTCGGGCGAGGCGGCAGCCAGAATCGTCCTTGAGAAATTGAAGTAAACTGTGATAGTCCAGTTTTTAATAATATTCAAAGACTACCTCATCGAACTACTGCCCTACCTGGCTATAGGCTTCTTCCTTAGCGGCATAATCAACGAATTCGTCCCGACCAGCTGGGTGGAAAGGCACCTCGGCGGGAAGGGATTGAAGCCGCTCCTCTACTCGACGCTCGTCGGGGCGGTCTTGCCAATCTGCTGCATCGGCTCGCTGCCGGTGGCCATCAGCCTGCGGCAGAAGGGCGCCCGGCTGGGTCCCGTGCTGGCCTTCCTGGTGGCGACCCCGGCCACTTCCATATCGGCGCTGCTGGTAGCCTACGGCATGCTGGGGCTGAAGTTCACCGTTTATATCTTCTTTGCCGTCATCGTCATGGGCCTTATCATCGGCGTCATCGGCAACCTGTTCCACACGAAACCGAAGGCGGCGTCCGAAGAAGATAAATACGCCACCTGCCCCACCTGCGGGGGGAAGGTCGAAAAAGAAACGGCGCTCAAAGCGGAATACGACGGGGTGACGGTCTACTTTTGCTGCTCCCACTGCCAGGCGGCTTACGAGGAAGAAAGGAAAGACGCCGCCCCGAAGACCGCCCGACAGAAGGCGCTGCACCGCCTGCAGCACGTATTCAGGTACGCCTTCCTGGATATGCCCAGGAATATCGGACTTGAGCTGCTGCTGGGGCTGGTGCTGGCGGCGCTGGTGGCATCGATTACCCCCATAGGGGATTTCATCGGGGACTATTTCGACGGAGGCTACGCCTACCCGTTCAGCCTCATCTTCGGGCTGATGATGTACATCTGCTCGACGGCCAGCGTACCGCTGGTGCATGCCTTCATCTCGCAGGGGATGAACATCGGCGCCGGCATGGTCCTGCTGATGGTCGGCCCGGTTACCAGCTGGAGCACCATTCTCGTCTTAAGAAAGCAGTTCGGCGGAAAGATACTGGCGGTCTACCTGGGCGTTATCAGCACGGTATCCTTGACCCTGGGTTACGTCTTTTCCATAATATAGGCACCGGGGAGACGATGTGAAAATAGCTATCGCCATGAGCGGCGGCGTGGACTCTTCCGTGGCTGCTGCCCTGCTGAAAGAACAGGGGCACGAGGTTATCGGGGTGACTATGCGGCTGATGCCCGACGACAGCCGGGCCGAAAACGAAGCCGCCAATGTCGCCCGCGCGCTTGGCATACCCCACCACGTCATCGACCTGACTCACACGTTCGCCGAACGGGTTATCGAGGACTTCTGCCGTGAGTACTATCTGGGCAGGACGCCTAACCCCTGCGTAATGTGCAACCGGCATATCAAGTTCGGCGCGCTGCTTGACAGGGCCGGAGGCCTGGGGGCAGACTTTCTCGCCACGGGGCACCACGCCAGAGTCGAGCGTGACGAAGATACCGGCAGATACCTGCTGAAAAAAGGCGCGGACAGGCGGCGAGACCAGTCATATTTCCTCTGCCGGCTTGACCAGCGGCAGTTGAGCCGTGCCTTGTTTCCGGTCGGTCACCTCACCAAGAACAAGGTGAGACAGATAGCCGGGGAACTGGGGCTGCCCGCGGCGGAGAGGCCGGAAAGCCGGGAAATCTGCTTTATCCCGGACGACGACTACGCCGGATTTCTCGATAAAAATTCCCCCGTAGCCTCGCAACCCGGCCCGATTCTGGACAGGCAGGGGAAATTACTGGGAGAGCACCGGGGGCTGGTCCATTACACGGTGGGCCAGCGCCGGGGGCTGGGCATCGCGTCCCCAACGCCTCTATACGTAATCGCCATCGACGCGGAGAAAAACGCCGTTATAGCCGGGAGTAAAGAGGATACTTACGGCACGGAGCTGGTAGCCGACGATATGAACTGGATTGCCAACGCCGGACCGGAATCAGCCATCAGGGTAAAGGCGAGCATCCGGTACCGCCACGCGGAGGCGGATGCAACCGTGAGACCCCTGGAAAATGGCGGTGTTTATGTAAAGTTCGCCGAGGCTCAATCGGCCATAGCCCCCGGTCAGACAATCGTTTTTTACGAAGGCGACCGGGTTATCGGTGGGGGTACGATAATACGACATGGGCAATAATATCCTGAAGAAAGTCGATTATCTCAAAGTCAACGGCGGGTGCACGCCATCCGGCGAAAGAATCGTCGTGGAGACGGCCCTGGAGATTCGCGTCAACGGCGAGCATTTCGCCACGGCGATGTTTCTCAAAGACATGGTAAAGGAGTTCGTCACCGGGCACCTGTACTCGCAGGGGGTCATTAGCCAGGCCGCCGATATAAGGTCGATAACCGTGAAAAACAACGTCGCCGCAGTCACGCTTTCTAGCAGCGGAGGAAGCACCGGCCCGAGGGCTATACACTCCGGCCTTACGGTACGCAGGGAGGCCGTGTTCGACTGCGTAAGGGCGATTTTAAAGTCGGACGTCTTCGCCGAGACCGAGGCGGTGCATTCCGCCGGGCTTTTTATCAATGGCAAGGAGCCCGTCTGCATCGCGGAAGACCTGGGACGCCACCACGCCCTCGATAAGGTAATCGGCTGCGGACTTCTTCGCAACGTGGACTTCGAACGGACACTGGCAGCCTCGACGGGCAGAATGCCGGTAGAGATGCTGATAAAGTGCCGCCGCGCCGGTATACCGGTAATCGCCAGCAAGGGAGTTCCCACCTCTTCCGCCGTGGAAATCGCCGGGGAGGCGGGGATAACTATCGCCGGTCTGGTCAGGGGAGACACGATGATAATATATTCACACCCGGAGAGAATAGAGTAGCGCTGTGAAAAAGGAACATCCAGCCACGGGCTCGAAAGTCATAAGGTGCCGGAAACTGGCCGCAGGCGGGTTCGCCGATGCCGCCGTCAGCGTGGTAATAGAGAAAGAGCTGTCACTCTACTTAAACGGCGAACACCTGGCCACCGCTTCCATCGTTCCCGGCATGGAGATGGAATTCGTCACCGGCTACCTTTACGGTCAGGGTTTCATTAATGCCCTCGAAGATATTGCGTCTATGGAAGTCGAAGGCGATACCGTGAAAGCAGAACTTAAAGACGCCGGCGGGGTACCGGCCGTTACCGGAAAGTCCGGCTACAGAATAGTCTCGGGGGGAGGAAGGATGGCCTACCGCGACGGTGCCGTCCTGACGGAAATAAGGTCTGGCATAACCATCGATAAAAAAGCGATATTTCAGGCGATGAATACCCTCTTCGAGAAAGCCGTCATGTATGCAGAAACGGAAGGCGTCCACGCCGCCGGGCTCTTTACCGCCGGGGCGGAGCCGGTCTGCATCGTGGAGGATATCGGCCGGCACAACACACTGGATAAACTGATAGGCTACGGCCTGATAAATAAGATGGATTTTAACGATAAAATACTGGCCTCGACCGGGCGGATGGCATCGGAAATGGTGACCAAAATCTGCCGGGCGGGGATTCCGGTGGCCTTAACGAAGACGGCCGCAACCGACCAGGGACTGCAAATCGGCCAAGAGTGCGGCCTGACCATCGTCGGTTTCGTTCGGGATGCCGGCACCACCATCAACACGGACATGGAAGTGCGGGTTATCAAAGAGGCGGGCATGAAGGTCTATACCGGCGCCGGGAGAATACTCTGTGAATAGAAGCGCATATGGGGTACAATAGAACTAGAGACAACGGGAAACGGAGAGCAGCATGACCGATAAATCGCTGGAAGAGAGAATCCTCAAGCTGAAACAGGAGAAGAACGCCGTTATCCTGGCGCACAACTACCAGTACGGCGAGGTGCAGGACATGGCGGACTACGTCGGCGATTCCCTGGAGTTAAGCCAGATAGCGGCCAGGACCGATGCCGATGTAATCGTCTTCTGCGGCGTCCACTTCATGGCGGAAACAGCCTCGATACTCTCGCCGGAGAAGACGGTGCTGCTGCCGGATGCGGGCGCGGGCTGCCCCATGGCGGACATGATTACCGCCGAGCAGCTGCGGCAGAAAAAGGCGGAAATGCCCGGCGTCACCGTGGTTACCTACGTCAACTCCTCCGCGGCAGTCAAGGCGGAGTCCGACTACTGCTGTACCTCCGCCAACGGGGTCAAGGTGGTGGCCCAAATCGAAAGCGATAATATACTGTTCGTCCCGGACCAGTACCTGGGTAAATACATCATATCCAGGACAGGCAAGAACATGACCCTCTGGCCCGGCTACTGCCCTACCCATGTCAATATAACGCCGGAGGACATCGAACGGTGCCAGCGCGAATATCCCGGGGCCAAGACGGTGGTCCACCCGGAGTGCCGACCCGAGGTAATCGCCCTGGCCGACGAAGCCTTGAGCACCAGCGGCATCATACGCTTCGCCGGACGGGATGACGTCCGCGAGTTGATTGTCGGGACGGAGGTAGAAATTCTGCACCGACTAAGGAAGGAAAACCCGGGCAAGAAATTCATCCCGGCTTCCGAAAAGGCAATCTGCCCCGATATGAAGCTCATCACGCCGGACAAGGTGCTGAAGTCGCTGGAGGCGATGACGCCCGAGGTAAAAGTGCCGGAAGAAATCCGGGTGCGGGCCAGGGCGGCCGTCGACCGCATGCTGGCGATAGTATAAGAGAATGAAACAGCATAGCTATATCGCCGTTCATATCACCGCCAGGGACAAAGAAGAGGCGGAGAAGATAGCCAGACAGTTACTCAAGCGTAGGCAGGTCGCCTGCGTCAATATCATACCCGGGGTCAGTTCCCATTTCTGGTGGCAGAACAAGCTGGATGATGCGCAGGAACTCCTTCTCGTTGCCAAGACCAAGGACACACTGCTGCCGGACATTGTGAAATCGGTCAGGAAGATTCACAGCTACAGCGTCCCGGAGATAATCGCCCTGCCCATCGTCGGCGGCAACCAGGAATACCTCGACTGGATAGACAGCGAAGTAACCTAGTCGGGAGGCAAGGCACTATGCTTACCGAGAGAGAACTACAGCGGTACGACCGGCAGATAATGCTTTATGGATTCGGTGAGGAGGGACAGGAGAAACTCAAGAGGGCTAAGATATTCATCGCCGGGGCCGGCGGACTCGGCTCGCCGATAGCCATCTACCTGGCCGCCGCGGGCGCGGGTACGATACGGATAGCCGACCACGACCGGGTGGAATTGAGCAACCTGAACCGGCAGGTGCTGCATTGTGACGAAGATATCGGTAAAGATAAAGCGGAATCGGCAGCGGAAAAACTGGAGAAACTGAATCCGGATATCAAAATAGAAGCCATCGCCGATACGATTACCGAAGACAACGCCTCGCAACTGGTGGGCGACTCCGACTTAATCGTCGACGCCATGGACAACCTGCCGAC
>CAYPYL010000087.1:0-5436 GCA_964414605.1 uncultured Dehalococcoidaceae bacterium | reverse complement strand
AAGGGGGTTAGGGGGATAGATTGACATTCCCAAAGGAAAGGCGACAGGGGATAGGTTCACCACAAAAACTGGGGGTGAGTAAAAATATTCTCCAAACCCCTTGACAAATCGACTAAAAGGATGTATGTTAGATATATATAACGTTAGAATTATACAACATCAGGGGTGCGGAAAATGAAAAAATTATCGTGGGCGATATTTATAGCGGCGCTGCTGATTACTTTAGCCCTAATCGCCGCGGAGCAGTACTACGTGGCCGTAGCCCTGGGGGTGGGTACTATCATCATGATGCAACGCGAGCTGTGGTCTCTCATAACCAGGCGAAAATTGCCAGTCATGGATGAAAGGGTAAAGGAAAATACCACCAGGGCTGTGCGTAACGGTTTTATCTATTTTGCCGCGGCCACCGCCCTCCTCATGCTCCCCTTTACCATCGTCCTCACCAGGGGACGTGATACACTCCACGTGCTGGCCGGCCTTTTCCTGTCCGCCGGTCTGGTCTACCTGCTGTCTTACCTCTACTACGACCGCGCCCAGCCCCGGATGGGCGAGCGCCTGCTCAAGCTGCTGAAAAGGTTCCTGCAGCTGGCCGCATTGTCCGTTGGTGCTTTTATCATTTGTGTCTTCCTGCATAACATGCTGGGCGCCCTGCTTGGGGCTGAAGAGCCGGTATTTTTCATTTTAGCCGTTATCGTTTCCCCGCTGGCTCTGGCTGTGGGACTTATCGGCAGCCTGGTGGTCTTTATTATCGGGCTGGCCAGGAAAATCCCGTAAATTATTAAGAGTGCTGTAACATTACGATGAAGACCAGGATAAAGGAATACCGTGCAAAACTCGGCCTGACGCAGGAAAAGCTCGCCGAGATGGTAGGCGTCAGGCGTGAGACTATCATCTTTCTGGAACAGGGTAAATATAATCCCTCACTCCGGCTGGCTTACAGCGTAGCCAGGACTTTACAGGCTACTATCGAAGAACTGTTTATCTTTGACGCCTGAATAATTTTCTTTCACGCATTAGCAGTACTATTTTCCCATAAAAATAATACTATTACCCATTGACCAAAACGTTTAAATGGTTTACACTGGTTGTATGTTTATTCCTTTGGTGGCAGTGGATGAAATGACCTTTATATTTCACGCCTGCCCGCGCTACGGGCAGGCGTGTGAGAGTGCTTGCCATCTTAGGGCATAAATGCATTAATTAGCCCGCCGCTTTTTCACTGTTTACTTTTCAGGTTTTGTTGTATAATAGCATACACACCTATCGGGCGGGCGGTAACTAGAGTAAGAGCCTTTCTCAAGTTCGGTGAGGAAGCGGACGGAGGCAGAAATGACCGCTAAATTCAAGAAACAGCGCGAACAACTGGCGAGCGAATTTAAACGCTTGACCGACGAATTGGAGCAGCTGCAGAACAGCGCGTCCTCTTCTGAAGAGCGCCGGGAGGGCAGTCCCTTCGGCAAGCGCGAAGAAGAAGCCACCGAGACCCTGGAGCTGGAGAAAAGGCTTGCCCTCGAAAACCGCATCCGGCAGGAGCTCGCCGGAATAGAGCACGCCCTGGACAAGTTTGAGAAGGGCACCTACGGCACCTGTGACAACTGCGGCAAACCTATCGACCCCGAGCGACTCAAAGCGCTGCCGCAGGCATCTTTATGCATGGAATGTAAGGCGTTACTGTCGAAGAATGCAAAAGGAACACCACCCCCGAGATAATTGGCGGGACGTGGTCTTCGGCGGCATCGTCCTGCTTGTGGTTCTTGCCGACCAGCTGACTAAAACGTGGATAAGAGCCAATCTCTCCTTTGGACAGTCGATTTCCGATGTCGGATTCTTCCGGATTCTCCACGTTCACAATACCGGCGCCGCTTTCGGCATGTTCAAGGACCACGCCTTTACGCTGACGATAATCGATATCGTCGGCATCGTCGTGATTCTGGCCCTCGCCCTCTTGCTGCGGAGTCGCTGGTCTTTCTACGATAGCGCGCTGGTGCGCGTCGGGATGGGAATGGTTATGGGCGGCACCATCGGCAATTTGATTGACCGTCTCCGCATCGGCCACGTTACGGACTTTCTGGACTTTAAGGTCTGGCCGGTGTTTAATGTCGCCGATGCCTCGGCCGTCGTCGGCTCTATCATTATTATCTATTGCCTGATTTTCCTTATGAAAACGGCCGCGAGTCAGGAATGACCGGCAGGTACGATTTTACCGTGGATTCCACGGGGGTTCGACTCGACAGGTTCGTCGGGGAGAAATGCCCCGGGCTTTCGCGCACCCGCGCCCAGAAGCTCATCGCCGGCGACTTCGTTACCGTGAACGGCCGCACGGCAAGGTCGAGCCACCGGCTGGAAGCCGGCGACCGCGTCGTCGTCGAGATACCCCCCGAGTCACCCCCCTCCCTGGCCCCGGAGGACATACCCCTGAATATCGTTTACGAGGACGCCGACCTTCTCGTGGTGGACAAGCCGGCCGGTCTGGCCGTTCATCCTGCCCCGGGCCACCCCTCCCATACCCTCGCCAACGCCGTCCTGAACTACCTGCCCGCCCTCGCGGAGGACGGGGACGCGCTCCGACCCGGCATTGTCCATCGACTCGATAAAGATACCTCCGGACTGCTCGTCGTGGCGAAAAACCGCGTTGCCCAGACAAATCTTTCCGACCAGTTTAAGTCGCGCGCCGTGTCCAAGTCCTACCTGGTGCTGGTAAAGGGCAGACTCACCCCGGCAAGCGGCATCATCGAGGCGGATATCGGCCGTGACCCGCGCAATCGCCAGCGCATGGCGGTGGTCTCCAGGGGACGTGAGGCGCGCACGGATTACCGTGTCGTTAAGTATGTCGGCGAGTGTTCCCTGCTGGAGATAAAACCGGAAACGGGGCGTACCCACCAGATAAGGGTGCACCTGGCGGCCATCGGCTTTCCCGTGATGGGGGATGCCGCCTACGGCGTCACGTCGCCGCGGCTTTCCCGCCAGTTCCTCCACGCAGCTAGGCTGGGCTTTAAGCTCCCCTCCACCGGCGCGTACGTAGAGTTCGAGTCCCCCCTCCCCCCGGATTTAGAGCAGGCGCTTAAAGAGATGTGAAAGGGTAGCAAAAATGATTACTGCGGATATAATTAGGGCTTATAGAAATAATTCAGACGATTTCAAAGAAACTGATGAAATTAAGCAGTACTTGAGTTCGTTAAGGAAGCTACGAAAACCACTTTATTTAAACTATCAAGAGTTTGATAGAATTTTAAAATGGAAATTAAGAGACCAATATGGTAGACAAGAGCATATAAGGCAAGAAAACACAGACATTATTGTCAAGGACATTACTACTTTAGCTTTGAACATTTCACATGAGGATAGTGATTATGAACTTGAATTACGCTTAAATGTATTGGTTGCATTAAGAGGTGTTGCTATTCCAGTAGCTTCTGCAGTTCTTGCTTTGACTTATCCTGAGTATTATGCAGTGATTGATTTTCGTGGATGGCGGCAAATATTTGGATTTGACAAACGATATTTTACTATAAGTGATTATAAACTTTATTTAGCAGAAATTCAAAATCTTGCTAATGAACTTGGCTGGTTACCACAGGAGGTTGATTTGGCGATATGGGAATATGACCGTCAGAACATTAGCAGAGTTAGAAAATGATTTTATCTTGCCCACCACCCCTCGTTTCCCCTTTTTTTATTCTCACTTATCTTTGCCCACCCTATCTTCCCTCGTGGCATTAGCCTCTTACGGTCTTCTTTCCCCCACCTCCAGGAATGTACATCGTCCCCCTTTTATAAAGGGGGAGCAGAGGAGGATTTTGCCCGCTCATCCTGAGCCCGCCGAAGGATTCCCACCCTATCCTCACTCGGGGCATACGTTTCTTACCGTTAATATTTCCCTCTCCCCTTGCGGGAGAGGGACTCAGGGTGAGGGGGTATCTTTTCTCTAAAATTATATTCGATTCCTTTCATCAAATCCCAGGGGGACAAAAGGGATAGGTTCATTAAAAAATATGGAGTGTGGGTGGCCCGCTTGCGCTCTCCCGATATATCACGTTATACTTTAAACTGTAGACTGTTAACTGCAAAGCGAGGGGAAATCATGCAGTATCGTCAATTCGGCAAGCTCGATTGGAAGGTCTCGGCGCTGGGATTCGGCGCCATGCGTTTGCCTGTTGTCGGTGAAAACCAGGCGAAAATAGATGAGGCGGAAGCCATTCCGATGATTCGCTACGCCGCGGACAACGGTGTTAACTATATAGATACCGCCTACATGTACCACATGGGCCAGAGCGAGGTGCTGGTCGGCAAGGCGCTTAAGGACGGCTATCGCGAGAAGATGAAGGTGGTTACCAAGCTGCCCGCGCGCATGATAGAGAGACCTGAGGACTTCGATCGCATTCTGTCCGAGCAGCTTGCGAGACTTGATGTCTCCATGATTGATTTTTATCTGCTGCACGGGCTGGATAAGTTCGGCTGGACTAAGGTCCGGGACATGGGCGTGCTTAAGTGGGCGGAGGAGCAGATGGCCAGGGGGCGTTTCGGCCGCTTGGGCTTTTCCTTCCACGATAGCTATGATGTCTTTAAGGAAATCGTTGATTCTTACGATAACTGGGTGCTGGCGCAGGTGCAGTATAACTATATGGACGAGCACGAGCAGGCGGGCCGCCGCGGCGTTGAGTATGCCGCCGGCAAAGGTCTGGCGGTGGTCGTTATGGAGCCCCTGCGCGGCGGCAGGTTGAGCAAAGACCCCCCTCCCGCCCCCGTCGCCGGGGTCATCAGGTCCGCTTCGCCCAAAATGAATGCCGTTGAGTGGGCTTTGCAGTGGGTCTGGAGCCAGCCGGAAATTTCCGTGGCGCTTTCCGGCATGAGCACGATGTCGCAGGTCGTGGAGAACGTTAAGATTGCCGGCCGCTCCCGGCCGGGCCTGTTCTCAAAGGCCGAGCTCGATGTCGTCGATAAGATTACGGCGGCTTATAAGAGCCTGAGTCCCATTCCCTGTACCAACTGCCGCTATTGCCAGCCCTGCCCTAATAATGTGGATATCCCGCGGGTCTTTCAGCTCTATAATGATGCTGTCATGTACGACGATATGCAAGTAGGGCAGTTCATGTATAACGGGCCGTTCGGCATTCCGCAGGACCAGCGGGCGGACCAGTGCGTTGAGTGCGGGGAGTGTCTGGAGAAGTGCCCGCAGAAAATCGATATACCGGACTGGCTTAAAAAAGTCCACGAGGCTTTATATTCCCCGGTGCCGCTGGGTCCCCCCGGCCCCCCTCCCAAAAAAGAAGAATAATACCTGTCATTGCGAGCCATCCCGTGTGATATCGCCCTTCCTAGTATTCCTCTCCCTTGATGGGAGAGGGCAGGGTGAGGGTGAAAGCGCGGACGACGAAGCAATCTCTCTTGCTCGCCCTGAGCCTGTCGAAGGGTCATTCCCGACTTGATCGGGAATCC
>CAYPYL010000086.1:0-5472 GCA_964414605.1 uncultured Dehalococcoidaceae bacterium | reverse complement strand
AGCACCTGACGGCCATGGAGCATATGCGACTCCAGGCGGGGTGGCAGACCATGCGGCAGACGCGCTCGGTGGATGCCTACAAGAGCATGGGCCACCAGCAGTTCCAGACCCTGCTGGATACGATTCAGCAGGATGTTGCCCGGACCATCTTTCACGTAAGAATCGAGCAGAGAGAAGCTAAAAAAACGGAAACGCCGATGGCCAAAGTAGCCGCCGGAGTTCAGAACGGCAGGAAGAAAGCGGCGGTGGCCGGTAAGAAAGTAGGCCGCAACGACCCCTGTCCCTGCGGCAGCGGCAAGAAATACAAGCACTGCTGCGGAAGGTAATATCCGATGACCGAGGAAGAACTGGATAAGCTGACGAAGGAAATATCCAGGGAAATCGAGCAGCTGCCCGACGACCCGGAAAAACCGCTAGGCCGGAAGGAGAGGAAGCACCGGCTGGTGCTCCGGGCGCGGCGGCAGGCCCTGGACAAGATAAAGGAAGCCAAAGAAAAAGGTGATTTTAACAGGGAAATCGGGGCTAATATGGACTATGCTCTCCTGACAGAATACGGGGAGAAAAACGTTTTTCTATATAATTTTATGAAAGCGCGGCTGTCCTGGCGGGTGTTTTAGGAGGGGGAGATAGAGGGAAATAAAGCTATGACCAACGCAGAAATCGCCGCTGTATTTGAAGATATCGCGGAGATGCTTACCCTCAAGAAAGATAATATCTTCAAGGTACGGGCATATCAGAAGGTCGCCCGCGCCATCAGGGAGCTTAATGTCCCCGTCGAGCGGCTTGTCGCCGAAAATAGAATCGGTGAAATCCCCGGCGCCGGGGAAGCGATAACTAAAAAAATCAACGAGCTCATCACCACCGGCAGGCTCGAATATTATGAGAAACTCAAGGCGGAATTCCCGGAGCGGGCCGACCCGGCCCGGGCATAAAGGGGACTATGACTGACGCGGGTAATCACCTGGTCCCTCCGGAAGCTGCCTCCCCCGGAGACGCCGAGGCAATCGAGTATCTCAAGCGTTCCCTTGCCGAAGGCCGCCACTGGTATCTTGCCCTCCTCGGCGCCATCGGACTCTGGACAAGCTCCGAGGAATATCATAACGACCGTACCTACCGCTACCTCATCGACGGGGAGGCCTTCGACTGGCTGCTGCTGGCGGAGCGACTCTGCGAGACGGTAGACAGCCTCCTGCCGGAAGATGAAAAGAACTCCATGCTCTTTCGCGGACTGCCGCCCCTGGAGCTTTCCGCCGGGGAAGTCAAAAAACTCATCGGCGAACTCAAGTACGGCTATTATCTCAACTACTTCTACGGCGTCACAGTGGAGGAAGCCCTGCTCCTGGCGGTGCAGGAAGAGATAGATAAAGAAAGGCGGCTGCGAGGCTTTCGGAACGGCGGGGATTCCGCTGACGAGGCGCATCAGCGGATTTATAATACCACCCGGGAAGAGCTCTTAAAAAGCTTCCGGCAGGAAAAACACTACCCCAGGTTAAGATCCATCACCCTGACCGAACAAAAAGAGTTTACTTACTGGCTGTTCAAATATCGGCTCAAGCGATGTGAAAAAGCCAGAATAGCCAGCGATACCAGGAAGGCGCTGCAATTCCTCAAGCAGCAGCGGCAGAAAATTGGTATTTTCCAGGCACCTGCCGCCGACCCGTCACAGGACGATTAAGCTTGACTATCATGTCATTGCGAGGAGTGCAGCGACGAAGCAATCTTTTAAATACAATGTTAGAGATTGCTTCGCTCGCAATGACGCTTTAGCGATTTATTCGTTAATTGTGCCCTCAGGCGCGCGCACCATGAGCACGGGCACTCTCGCGCCGTGCAGTATCTTATCGGTAATACTCCCGAAGGCGAGGCGGCGCAGACCCGACCTCCCGTGGGTTGACATCGCTATCAGGTCCGCCTTGGTTTCATCGGAGACTTTCAGGATTTCCTCGGCGGCGTTGCCGGTAGTAACTATCGTATTGATACTCACCCGTGGTTGTTTCAGATACTCGCCGGTCCTAATAAGGTAGTCCGAGACTCTCTGTTTGATGAGACTGAGTTCATCCTCGGTGTAGGAAACGGGGGCGCTTGCCTCACCTACCACCACCCAGTGCCGGAGTATCGTTATCACCCCCAGGAGTGTGATATCCACTTTCACTCCGGGTCCGCATTTCTCAACGAGCTGGTTTATAACCGGCAGGGCGGCTTCACCAACCTTGGAACCATCCAGCGGAACAAGCACTCTCTCAAACATTACCTCACCTCCTGCAATCTGGAATTTTGCTGTTGCAGTTTCTCCAGTTTTTCCTTCAAAGTATAGAGTTTTTGTCTTTCCTTTTCAATAACTTGCTCCGGCGCCTTGGTCAGAAACGCGTTGTCCTTCAGTCTGGTCTCAAGGCGTGCAACTTCGGCCTGCGTCTGCTTCATTTCCTTATCGATTTTCTGTTTCTCCGCTTCCAGGTCGAACATGCTGGCCATGGGTATTACCACCGTTGCCTGCGTCAGCGGCAGCACCAGGGTATTATCTCCCGCCTTGTCTCCGGGCTCGCCTTCGTGGAAGGTGACGGGATTGGCTCTCGCCAGCGACTTAACCGGTTCGGCGTAACGGGAGGCCGCCGCGAAGCGGGACGAATCGGTATGTATTTTAATCTCTATCCAGCGGTTGTTTTCCACCTTATATTGGGCGCGTACATTACGCACGGCGCGTATAATCTCGATGACGGCCCCCAGTTCTTCCTCGGCGGCCGTATCCAGCATTTTCTCGTCGGTCTCCGGGTAGGCGGCTATCATGATGGACTCCGCATCCAGCCAGTTCGCCCGTCTTTTCAGGTTCTGCCACAGCTCCTCGGTGATGAACGGCATGAAAGGATGCAGGAGGCGCAACGAACTTTCCAGGACGTATACCAGTACCGGAAGGGGGGAGGTATCATTTGCCTGCATTCTTATCTTGGCGAGTTCGATATACCAGTCGCAGTACTCGCCCCACAGGAAGTCGTGTATCTGCCTCTGCGCCTCGCCGAGCTGGAAGTCTTCCATGAGTCCGGCGACCCCGGCGATGGTGCGGTTGAGCCGCGATAGTATCCAGCGGTCTTCCGCAGGGAGGGCTTCTTTCCGGATATCGTTACCGATGTCTGCCGACCCGATACTGCGGAGGACGAAACGGGTGGCGTTCCAGAGCTTATTGGCGAAGTTGCGGCCGGCCTCGAGCTTTTCCGTGGAAATTCGCGAATCGTTCCCCGGCGACGTACCCATCAGCAGGGCGAAGCGCAGGGCGTCCGTGCCGTGTTGCTCCATCATGCCGAGCGGGTCCACCACGTTACCCCTGGTCTTGCTCATTTTCTCGCCTTTATCGTCGCGTATCAGGCCGTGCAGGTAAACGGTATGAAACGGAATTTCCCCGGTGTTCTCGATTCCCATCATTATCATCCGCGCTATCCAGAAGAAAAGGATGTCGTAGCCTGTTTCCATGACCGTCGTCGGGTAGAAGTAGGCCAGGTCTTCGGTATCGTCCGGCCAGCCCAGTGTGGAGTGGGGCCAGAGACCGGAGCTGAACCATGTATCCAGCACGTCCGGGTCCTGCTCGATGCGTGACGAGCCACACTTAGGGCAGGTGACCGGCGTCTCCACGGCCACGGTAATCCCGTCGCAATCGCGGCAGTACCATACCGGGATGCGGTGTCCCCACCATAGCTGGCGGCTGATGCACCAGTCGCGGATGTTATCCATCCAGTTGAGGTACACCTTGGTAAAGCGTTCCGGCAGTATTTTGATGCGCCCGTCACGTACGGCGGCGACGGCCGGGGAAGCCAGGGGCTCAACTTTTACGTACCACTGGAGGCTGGCAATGGGTTCAACGACCGTATGGCAGCGCTGGCAGTGTCCCACGGCATGGCTGTAGTCCTCGGTCTTGATGAGTTGCCCGGTTTTTTCGAGGTCGGCCAGTATCGCCTTGCGGCAGTCGTACCTGTCCATTCCTTCATACGGTCCGGCGTTCTCGTTCATGGTGACGTCAGCATTGAGTATGTTAATAAGGGGCAGCCCCTGGCGCTGCGCCACTTCGAAGTCGACCGGGTCGTGGGCCGGGGTGATTTTTACGGCTCCCGTGCCGAAGGCGGGGTCGACCGCTTCATCGGCGACGATGGGTATCTCGCGGTTGACGGCGGGGAGAATCACCATTTTCCCCACCATCCCTTTGAACCGTTTGTCATGGGGATTCACAGCGACCGCTGTATCGCCGAGTATCGTCTCCGGACGGGTGGTGGCCACGGTGATGAATTTCTCTTTATCTTCCGCCAGCGGGTAGCGGACGTACCACAGGTGGCCGTTAATATCCAGGTGGTCCACTTCGAGGTCGGAGAGGGCGGTGGCGCAGCGAGGGCACCAGTTGGTTATGCGTTCGCCGCGGTATATCAGTCCCTTGTCATAAAGGTGTTTGAAGGTGGTGCGGACCGCCCGGCTTGGACCCTCGTCCATCGTGTAACGCTCCCGGGTCCAGTCGCAGGATACGCCGAGTCGCTGGTGCTGCTCGGTAATGACGTGGCGGCAGTTTTTCACCCATCGGCGCATCCTCTCCAGGAATTTCTCCCTGCCCAACTGATGGCGGTCCAAGCCCTCTTTGGCAAGTTCTCTCTCAACCACCACCTGGGCGGCGATGGCGGCATGGTCGACGCCGGGGAGCCAGAGGGTAGGCTCGCCTTTCATGCGGTGCCAGCGCGTCATGATGTCCTCAATCGATGCTGTGATGGCATGTCCCATATGGAGCTCGCCAGTGACGTTGGGTGGCGGCATGATAATTACAAAGGGCTTTTTCTTTTTATCGATTTCAGGCGTGAAGTAGCCCTTGCTCATCCAGAAGCCGTACCATTTCTTCTCGGCCTTGCCGGGCTCGTATGCTTTAGACATTTCTCTGGCATCAGGGGCCTGTGTCATAAAAACCTCTTTCCAGTGTCACTCTCAAACGGGAGTCTATATCTTTACTATTCTATCAGTTATTATAGCCGAAAAGTAGCCCAATCCAAAGCCCGTCGGCAGCCGGGCCCGTACTATTATTATAATATACCGGCTTCCCCGGGTTTGAACTTTACCCAGAAGGCGTAGACGAGACATAGTATGCCGGCCATGCTGATGATATCGCGGAAGATGCCGTAGAATGCGTTGATGTTGCTGATATAGTCCGAGGTGTAACCCTGGTGGAAAAGCCAGGGGCCGAAAAATACAGATGGAATAACGAGTAAATTGCAGGCCAGTTTTATACCGCCGCCCGCTATCAGGAAACGTTCCGCCCGGCCTCCCCCGCGCCGCAGCATGATGGCACCGAAAACGATAACCGCAATCCACAACACCATGGCCGGCATGGAACCAAGCAGGACGAAGAAATACTGGAGGAAATCCATTACGCCGTCTCCTGTTTTTTCCTGAATTTTACCAGGAAGGCCCAGATAAGGCAGACCAGCCCCGCCAGGCTCAACAGGCCCATGA
>CAYPYL010000085.1:0-5484 GCA_964414605.1 uncultured Dehalococcoidaceae bacterium | reverse complement strand
GGTAAAGACGGGATACTGGCCGCCAACAAGAAGGACTACGATGCCGCCAAAGCGGGCGGCATGGGCGCCGCCCTGCTTGACCGCCTCATGCTGGACGTGAGTCGCCTTGAAGCAATTGCGGCGGATACGAGGGCTGTCGCGGCGCTGCCTGACCCCGTCGGCGAGACATACGAGATGCGTACCCTGCCCAACGGACTGAAAATCGGCAAGAGGCGCGTCCCGCTGGGCGTTATCGGCGCTATCTACGAGAGCCGCCCCAACGTTACCGTGGACATCTCCGCCCTCTGCCTTAAGTCCGGCAACGCGGTTATCCTGCGTGGGGGCAGGGAGACGATTAACTCCAATCTCGCCATCGTCGAGGTTATTCAGGGAGCCTGTAAAAGGGCAGGCATGCCGGAAGGCTGCGTGCAGTTCATCGAAAACACCGACCGCACCCTGGTCGAGCATTTACTCAAGATGAACGATGTTATCGACCTGCTTATCCCGCGGGGCGGGGCGGGGCTGATTAAATTCGTCCGGGAGAACGCAGCCATGGCGGTGGTTGCCGGTGGCATCGGCGTCTGTCATACCTATGTGGATAAAAGCGCCGACCTGGATAACGCCGCGGCTATCGTCTTCAACGCCAAGGTACAGCGGCCAACCGTCTGCAACGCCCTCGATACCGTGCTCGTCCACGCCGATATCGCCGGAAAATACCTGCCGAAGATGGCTGCGGAGCTGAACAAGGCCGGGGTGGAAATGCACTGCGACGAGCGCTCGCTGGCCGTACTGAAAAACGATAAGTCCCTGAAACTCGTCCCCGCCGTCGATGATGACTGGGGCAAGGAGTTCCTGGCTCTGATTGCGGCGGTAAAGGTGGTAGACTCGCTGGACGGGGCGCTGGAGCACATTGAAAAATACACCTCGGGACATTCCGAGGCCATTCTTACCCGGGACGACGAAGCGGCCGCGCGCTTCCTCAACGAAGTGGACGCCGCCTGCGTTTACGTCAACGCCAGCACGCGCTTTACGGACGGGAGCCAGTTCGGACTGGGGGCGGAGGTGGGCATCAGCACGCAGAAAATGCACGCGCGCGGTCCCCTGGGATTGAAGGAACTGACCTCCTACAAGTGGATTATCCTGGGAACGGGGCAGGTAAGGCCTTAAGTTAGCTTATTATATTTTTAACCATTTAGTCACTATATTTCGAGAGAAGCAATACCTCAGAATGTCATTCCAGCGTAGGCTGGAATCCAAGACTAAAGAACTTTTTCATATAAGTCCCGCCACTCAGGATTATTCTCCTCAATTAACCTGAGCTTCCATTTCCTATGCCAAAATTTGAGTTGCTTTTCACGCTGAATCGCCGACTTAATACTATCACATTGTTCATAATATATAAGCATATGTACGCCGTATTTCTGTGTAAATCCTTTAACAAAATCGTGCTTATGCTCATACACTCGTCTGGCAAGATTATTAGTGACTCCGATATAGAGCGTGCCGTTACGTTTACTCGCTAATATATAGACGTAATAATAACTCAAGGCTTTTTCTGGATTCTGGCTTTCGCCAGAATGACAGCAAGAACTAGTGTCGTTGTTGGCTACTGCTTACCTTTCAAGCCATCCTGCTGCACCTGAAAAAGCTGTTGAATAGCCTTTTCCGCCAGCGAGAGAATGTCGTCGATTGACTGCTTGTTGAACGGTCTGCCCTCGGCGGTGCCCTGCACCTCGACGAACTCGCCCTTGCTGGTCATCACCACGTTGAAGTCCACCCCTGCCTGGGCATCCTCGTCGTAGCACAGGTCCACCATCATATAACTGTTGACGATGCCGATACTGGTCGCCGCCACGGCGCTTTTCAGCGGAATCGACGATATTACGCCCATATTCTGCAGCGTTTCCATCGCCCTGTACAGGGCGACGTAGGCGCCGGTAATGGCGGCGGTACGAGTGCCGCCGTCAGCCTGGAGGACATCGCAGTCCACTACCAGAGTCCTCTCCCCCAGGGCATCGAGGTCTGCTACCGCCCGCAGGGAACGCCCGATGAGACGCTGTATCTCCTGGTTCCGCCCGCCGACTCTCCCCAACGTGGAATCGCGCTGGGTGCGTGTTACCGTGGCGCGGGGCAGCATGGCGTATTCGGCGGTAATCCAGCCGGTGCCGCTCCCCCTTAGGAAATTCGGCACCCTCTCCTCGGCGGTCACCGAACACAGCACGTGCGTCTTACCCAGCTTTATCAGCGCCGAGCCCTCGGCGAAGCTCTGGTATCCGGGGATTATCTTAATGGGTCGCAGTTCGTCGTAGGCACGCCCATCGATTCTTTTCACGTAAAATCTCCAATCCAGCAGATAATATGGTCAGAGTATAACATTGATAGGAGAGGATGGCAATAAATAGGGTTAAGTGTGTAAAAATACAGGGCGGCCTGGGTGTAAAAGTTATTCAGCTAATTGCTAAAAATATGATATATATTGGCCCGGGCCTCAAATAACCTGCCTGAACCGGTTGACAGATAATATGGGAAAATCTATCATCAGTGATAGAGTAATATCAGGTTCGGAGGTGGTTGTGAAAATCAGCGCGCGCAATGTTCTCAAGGGAACGGTAAAAAAGGTAACGCCCGGTGCCGTCAACTCGGAAATACTGGTCGAATTAGCTAGCGGTGCCGAAGTGGTCTCCATTATCACCAAGTCATCGGCAGAAAGACTGGGGCTAGCGCCCGGTAAGGGTGTCTACGCTATCATCAAAGCCAGCAACGTTATGATTGGTACAGATTAAGGAGTTATCCTTAGGGTGGGTTTGGGTGGCAAAATATAACTTAGAGGATTTAGGGGTTGATTATGATTTGATTCCCCAGAAGATTTTCCTCTCCACTGTGCGATAGTTACGGTACTTCCCGGCGCGTTCCGCCCGCTCCACTTCTTTCCTTAGCCTGTCAACCCCTGCGGCGAAGGCATCCGGGTCATTATCTCTTATCATCCTTAATACGGAATCGATGCTCGTACTTTCCACGCTTTCAAGCAGCGCGCGGTCTATTAGTCTCATGTTATCTCTCTTGATGACATGGGGTTCTTCGCAGGTAAATCCGGCATCGTAAAACATCCGCTTCAACTGTGAAAGCGTGGGATACCTCCGTTTATCGTACTCGTACTTCATCGGGAACCATTCATCGAGCTGATGGTTCTCCAGGTCTTCTATGGTCACCTGGTACATAAAAAATCTTGCCTCCTTGCGGGTTATTCTGGCAACGTCGTCAAGGACGGCCTGCTGGTGAGTCAGGTGGTGCAGTACCCACGCCATGTAGGTAAGGTCGACGCTTTCAGCCTCGAGTGGCAGGGATGTCCCGTCGAAATCGAACTGCGTGGGGATGACTCTATCGCTAATCTCACCCTTCTTTATCCTGTCTTTAAGCAAGTTCAACTGGTCAGATGATTTATCATAGGCAAAAATTTGATATTGGGAGAATCCGATAGCGTTCAACTGCTTTTCTATAAATTCAGTCTGCTGGCCGGAGCCGATACCAAGCTCCATTATAATCAAAGGTCGGTTAATACTGTTTTTATCGAGTCCGGCATGTGTAACAACGAATTCAGCCAACTTCGGGGTCCCTTTTCTGGCGCGGAAATATTCCCGACTGATTCCATCGTACGAATAGCTTATCTCCATTCTCATCACTCCTTGTTTATGTAGAGGAAATAAGATACTCCCTCAACCACGCCAGAGCCGCCTCCGCCGCGCTTTCCTTATTCTCCCCGCGGTCGCCGCGGAACTCGTGTTTGCGGGTGGACACCCCGTCTTTGTTTGCCATGCCGATATAGAAAAGCCCCACCGCCTTGCCCGGTGTTTCCCCACCCGGGCCGGCGATGCCCGTATCCGCCACGCAGATATCCGCTCCGAGCAGCTTTCTGCCCCCCGCCGCCATCTCCTCCGCGACCTGTGGGCTGACCGCACCGTGTTTTTCAAGCGTGGCGGCCTTCACGCCGATAACGTTAATCTTGGTCTCGTTGGCGTAGGACGTGACCGACCCCTTATAATAGTCGGAGCTGCCGGGTACGTTGGTGATAAGGTGCGAGATGAGACCGCCGGTGGCGGACTCCACCACGCCCAGCGTCAGCCCCTTCCGCCTCAATAACTCCCCGATTTCATATTCAAGTCCGGCCATAACTAGACATACCTCTCCATCAGATTGAACAGTATCTCGTCGAACGTGTTATCCTCGCTTCTATCGATCTTCTCCAGAACCTGCTTTACCTCTTCATGGCGCATGGAATCTTCAAGGTCAGCGAGCCTGCTGTAGAAACCCAGCCGCCTGCCCAGCTTGTAAATATCCCTCTCCTCCGGCGGGAGCGACTTAAAACGCCCGATGACCGCCAGTATCTTCTCCTTATCCTCCGGCAGTTTGCCTTCAATCTCCGGCAGCAGGTTCATCATGTGGTCGCTGACTACCTGCGAACGGCAGTCCAGGTTCGCGATGAGGAGCTTTATCTCCTCCACGATTTCCTCGTCGGTCGACCTGATAAAATCGCCGCTTACCACGTCCTTATGCAGCAGCATCCTGGGCTGGATGGTCAGCGTCCGCAGTCGTATAAAATCGGGGTCGATTTCGCTAAGCACCCTGGCCGTTTCCAGCGCGTGCTCGCGCCACATCTTCTTCCCGCCGGCTCCCGGCATGACGTAAGAGCAGAGCGAGATGCCGGAGGCCACCACGTTCCTGCCCCCGGCGATATGGTCGGCGGCGGTCACGCCCTTGTCCATGAACTCGAGCACGGGGTCGTAGCCCGATTCCACCCCCATGTGAATCCGGGATAACCCGGCCTCGCGCAGTTGTACCAAGTCGTCCAGTTTCTTTTGAGATACAGTTTTCGACCGGGCATAGCTGGTAATGCGCTCGATTCCCGGGAAGGTCTCCTTGAGATACTTTATCACCTTAACGAGTTCCGGCGTCTTCATTATCATGGTATTGGCGTCCTGGAGGAAGGCGTTATTCCCACCGGCGTACATCCAGATAGCAACTTTGCTGGCGGCATCGGTGGGTGCATTACTGTAAACCATCGCCGCTGTATTCCGGATATCACCGCCGGAATTCCGGGCATTTTCCTCGATGCTATCGTGAATAGCTTTAGCCGTGTCGATGTCCTGCTTAACCTCCTCGAACGACCTTAACTGGAACTTGGAACCTTTATAGATGGGACAGAACTTGCAGCGGTTCCAGGGGCAGTTGCGAGTAACGCGTATGAGGAGGGAGTACGCCTCGCTGGGCGGGCGTATCGGCCCCAGTTCGTAAGAACCTTTCAGTATATCCGTCATAGCCATGCGAAGACGTTGCTCCTGATAAAATCGAAGTTGGCGGCCACCTTCCCGGCGCCGGAAACGATGCCCATATGGCCAGGCAGCAGGTATTCTATATCCAGCTTCGCAAGCGACTCAATGGACTTTTTCAAGTCCTCGCCGTTACCGCCGGGGAGGTCCACCCGGCCGGTGTTCATCTCGAAGAGCACGT
>CAYPYL010000084.1:0-5526 GCA_964414605.1 uncultured Dehalococcoidaceae bacterium | reverse complement strand
AACTGGATAGGCAGGAGCCAGGGAACGGAAATATCCTTCGGATTGGATATCCCCGGCGTCGATGAAAAAGAGATACGCGTATTTACCACCCGCCCGGATACCGTTTACGGAGTGACCTTCATGGTGCTGGCCCCCGAACACCCGCTGGTGATGAAACTGACCACCCATGATAGAAAGGCCGATGTAGAGAACTACATAACCATGTCCCGACGCCAGAGCGAAATTGAGCGGCTTTCCACCGAGAAGGAGAAGGATGGCGTCTTCACCGGGTCATACTGCGTAAATCGACTCAACGGAGCAAAGGTGCCCATCTGGATTGCCGATTATGTGCTCTTGAGCTACGGCACCGGCGCCGTCATGGCGGTACCCGCCCATGATGAGCGCGACTTTGCTTTCGCTAAAAAATATGACCTGCCGGTCCCGGTGGTGATAGCGCCGCCGGACTGGGACGGAGGCGAGCTTGAAGCTGCCTATACCGAGCCGGGCACGATGGTGAATTCCGGGCAGTTCAGCGGCAACCGGGATGGCATTAACGCGGTATCCGAATATCTGGAGGAACAGGGGTGGGGCAAGCGGACGGTCAGCTATAAAATCCGCGACTGGCTTATATCCCGGCAGCGTTACTGGGGGGCTCCCATCCCCGTTGTATTTTGCGATAAGTGCGGCATAGTGCCGGTCCCGGAGAAAGACCTGCCCGTTCTGCTGCCGGAGGACGCCGAGTTCAAGCCCACCGGGGAATCGCCACTAAAATACAATGAAAAATTCGTGAATGCAACCTGTCCCAGGTGCGGGAGTCCTGCCAAACGGGAGACGGATACCATGGATACGTTCGTTTGTTCATCGTGGTATTTTCTCCGATATTGTAGCCCGCATGATGATATCGCAGCCTTCGATGATAAAGAAATCAAGCTGTGGTGCCCGGTGGATTTCTATACCGGCGGCGCGGAACACGCCGTGATGCACCTGCTCTATGTGCGTTTCTTTACCAAGGCTATACATGATATGGGGCTGGTAGATTTTAACGAGCCGTTTAAGAAGCTCTTTAACCAGGGCACGATTATCGCCGGCCAGCACAAGATGAGTAAGTCGAGGGGCAACGTGGTCAACCCTGACGACTACGTGGCCGAACTGGGGGCGGATACCGTGCGCACCTATCTCATGTTTATCGGGCCGTGGGACCAGGGCGGCGAGTGGGACGATAGCGGCATCAGCGGCATGAGTCGTTGGATGAACCGAATCTGGAACATCGTTCTGGAACAATATAAGTCTAAAGGTTCTGACAGTAACGATGAGCTGGTCCGCATGACCCACCAGACAATAAAGAAGGTATCCGGGGACATCGAGAGAGTCCACTTTAATACCATGGTGGCGGCGCTGATGGAGCTTACCAATTACCTGCACAGGGTCAAGGAGTCCGCGACCGCCGGTAAAGAGGAATGGGAATCATCCATCAGGACGTTGCTGCTCCTGCTGGCGCCGGCGGTGCCGCACGTAGCCGAGGAGCTCTGGCAGAGGAAGGGCTATAAGTACAGTATTCACAGTCAGGCGTGGCCGGAATGGGACGAGGCGCTGGTGGAGCGTGATGAATTTACGCTGGTCGTCCAGGTGAACGGCAAACTGCGCGATAAGGTGACGGTGCCGGTATCCATCACGGAAGACGAGGCGAAAAATATCGCCGTAAAACAGGAAAAAGCACGGCCATACCTGGAGGGCAGGAAAGTATTAAAAATGATATACGTACCCGGCAAACTGGTCAACATCGTGGTGAGGTAGGGGGTGAGATAGAAATATCATGAAAATGGCGTTCATCGGCGGAGGGAACATGGGGGAGGCGATTGTTGCGGCGGTCCTGGCGAAAAGCCTGGCCGTGCCGCGCGATATATGCGTCAGCGATATCAGCGATACGAGACGTGAGTATCTACAAAAGCAGTACGGCGTGGTGGTCACGGCGAATAACCGGGAAGCCATGGCTGACAGGGACGTCCTGGTGCTGGCGGTAAAACCCCAGAACCTGGCGGATGTCCTTTCCGATTTGAAAGGAAGCATCAGGCCCGTTCAACTGGTACTGTCTATCGTCGCCGGCGTGAAAATCGAGACTATCGTTGACGGTCTGGGACACAAGAGCGTCGTGCGCTGCATGCCCAATACGCCTGCCCAGATAGGCTTCGGTATGAGCGCCTGGACGGCTACTCCCAGGGTAACCGAGACGCAAAAAGAGCAGTCGAAGGCCATACTGGGAGCGATGGGTAAGGAAATTTACTTCGAAGATGAAGAGTGTATCGATATAGCTACGGCGGTCAGCGGGAGCGGCCCGGCCTATTGCTTTTTATTTGCCGAGGCGCTGGTGGATGCGGCGGTAAGCATCGGGCTCTCTGTTGAGGAAGCCTGTGAGATGGTCTCCCAGACGATGTTGGGCTCGGTGCACCTGATGCAGCAATCGGGAAAGCCACCCGCGGAGCTGCGCCGGAACGTTACGTCTCCCGGGGGCACCACGGAGAGCGCTCTGAAGGTCTTTGAAGAGGGCGGCTTTCGCAGACTTATAGAAAATGCGGTAAAAGCGGCCTACCGGCGAGCCCGGGAACTGGGGGACTGAAGATTCCCGGCGGGCCTTTTCATTTTTCAGGCACTTTTTAGTAAATTATTTTCTATATTTATTAAATATTCGCATAGTTTAGTATTGACAAAACATATTAATAATATTATAATATATGAAAATCATTTGGGAGAGGCGTATGTTAGGGAATTTAAGGGACGAAGAGAGAAATTTCGTGGAGGATGTGGGCGTGGTCTTCGAAAAAACCGGGCTTCCCCGCATGGCCGGCCGCATGTTCGGGTGGCTCCTTATTTCCGACCCGCCTTATCAATCGCCGGCAGAACTGGCCGATGTCCTGATGGCCAGCAAGGGTTCAATCAGCACCACCGTCAGACTTCTCACGCAGGCAGGATTGATTGAACGCTATACCATACCCGGCGAAAGGCATAATCACTTTCGCTTGAGTGATGATGCTTTGCAGAAGATAATCGAACATGGACTTGAAGATGAAATCAAGATGTTCCGCCAACTAGCCGAAAACGGCCTGAAGATGATGAAAAACGAACCTCCCGCACGTAAAAAGTGGCTGGAGCAAATGCGTGATAGATATCAATTTCTGGAAAAGGCATTCCCGAAGCTGATGGAACGTTATGATAGGAGACGCGAGAAACTACAGTTAAAACTATTGCTCAAGAAGTAGTGATATAGAATATTTTATCAGAAATCTCGGAGGATAAAGATGAAAAGAAAACTCATTTCTGTCTTTATACTGGCGGCAATCGTGCTGTCACTGCTGGGAGTGACGGCCTGCAATTCGGGGAGTGGTGATGGCTCGGTAAGTCGCCAGGAGGTAGAGGTGACGCGCGGCGATTTATCGTTGAGTGTTGCCGGCAACGGTAAAATAGAGACCTCGCGCGAGGCCCGGCTGACCTTCGGAAGCGCCGGCAAGCTGGACAAAATTATGGTGGTAGAGGGTGACACGGTGAAGAAAGGCGACGTGCTGGCCAGTCTCGATACCAGTACTCTGGAGCTCGCCGTGGACCAGGCCGAAATGTCGCTGACGCAAGCGGAGGTAGCTTTAACCCAGGCGGAGCTTGCCCGGTATACCGCCGAATATAACCTGGATAATACACGTAATTCCGGGGACTCGCTCCAGCTTGCTCTGCTTAACGCGCAGATAGCCCTGGATACAGCGCAAAGTAACCTTGCCGCCGGCATCACCGCCGTGGATTTTTCGACGCTACTGGCCGAGCTTAACAAAGCCAGGGCATATTACGACTACGTCGAGCTTATGGCGGAGCAGAATGCCGGAGACTCGGATACCTGGTCGCTCGCGCTAGACCGAGCTAAGGAAAGCCTGGATACCGCGCAGGCAAACTACGATAACGCGCTGGCCGGATACGACTCAAGGCAGGTCAATCTAAAGAAGAAGCAGGTGGAAGCGGCGGAGGCTTCCGTGGCTATTGCCCGGAAGAATATCGATGACCTTGATAAGAATATAGCACTCCTTGAAATGCAGTTAGCCTCGGCGGAACACACCGTGGTACAGGCGGAACAGGCGGTAGAACTGGCCAGGCGGTCCCTGGACGATTCCCGGAGACAGCTCGAAGAGGCCGCCATCGTTGCGCCGTTCGACGGCGTGGTGGCGATGGTAATGGCGGAAGAGGGCGATATTATACCGTCGCCGTCAATGGTCCCCACGACGATTCTTCAGATGATTAATTCCGAATATCTGGAACTGGTAATAGAAATTGACGAGATAGATATACCACTGCTGGAGCTGGGTCAGGAGGCCGCCGTTAACGTGGATGCCATGCCTGATAAGGAATTCATAGGTCATATAACGGCCATATATCCCGTGCCCACGGAGGTAGGAGGCGTGGTGCTCTATCAGGTCAAGATAGACCTTGATACAGAAAGAGAATCCGGAATAAAAGTAGGTATGAGCGCTTCTGCGGATATAATGGTGGAAAAGCGTGAAAACGTCCTCATGGTGCCGGGTCGCGCTATCAGCCGGAACGACCAGGGTCAGACGATTGTTAAAGTCATGGAAGGTGATAAGGAACAAGAAAGAGTGGTAGTCGTCGGTCTGGATGACGGGCTGCGCACCGAGATAGTCAGCGGAGTAATCGAAGGCGAGACGGTGGTGGTGGAGGTAAAGGTGAGGTCGACTTCGGGTATGAGCTTCTTCTAATTAATAAATCAGGAAGTGATAAACATGTCGCAGAATAATGGCATGATTGAACTGGAAAATATCACCAAGATTTACCATATGGGTAATGTCGAGGTCCCTGCCTTAAGGGGAGTATCTCTGAAGATAGAGCAGGGTGAGATGGTGGCGCTTATCGGCGCCTCCGGCTCCGGCAAATCCACCCTGATGAATATCATGGGCTTCCTGGATAAACCTACGGATGGCAGATATATCCTCGAAGGGCTGGATGTCAGCCAGCTTAACGATAACAGGCTGGCTGAAATGAGAAATAAAAAGATAGGATTTGTCTTTCAAACATACAACCTGCTGCCGCGAACCGCGGCGATAGCCAATGTGGAGCTGCCGCTGGTTTATGGGGGCGGGGGTCAGAAACACAGGCGGGCTTTAGAGGCACTTGAGCGTGTCGGACTTAAGGAGCGGGCTACCCATAAGCCTTCGGAACTATCCGGTGGTGAGCAACAGCGCGTGGCCATTGCCCGGGCACTGGTAAACGACCCGTCTCTTATCCTGGCGGATGAGCCTACAGGAAATCTTGACAGCAACTCTACCGCTGAAATTATTTCTATCTTCTGCAGGCTCAACCAGGAAGGAATCACCATAGTCCTGGTGACCCATGAGCCGGACGTAGCCGCAAGGGCGCAACGTATCGTACGGCTGCTGGATGGAAAAATCATCGAAGATACGAAGGTTAAAGCTGCCGCCTGCGATTGAATTGATCAGTAAAATCGAGGAGATAAACCGTGAAGTGGATTGAGTCCTTTATTATAGCTTTCAGGTCGTT
>CAYPYL010000083.1:0-5549 GCA_964414605.1 uncultured Dehalococcoidaceae bacterium | reverse complement strand
CCATGACCGCACCGATGCCGGAACGCCCGGCGGCGTCTCCCCGGTTGGTCATAATGCAGGCGCAGAGGGCTACCTTCTCTCCGGCGGGGCCGATGGTCATGACCTTTGCATTCTTACCGTACTGTGCTTCGAGAGTATCCTCCGTTTCATAGGTGCTCCGTCCCCATAGTTGAGATGCATCCTGTAACTCGGCCTTACCGTTATCCAGCAACAGGTAGACCGGCTTTTCCGAAACACCGGTAACGAACACGCCGTCGTACCCGGCGAACTTCATATAAGGGCCGAAGTGACCGCCGGAGTTGGCGTCGCCCCAGCCTCCGGTGAGCGGCGACTTCGCTACGACGCAGTACCTGGCCCCGAACGTGGCCGGCGAGCCGGTGAGCGGGCCGGTCAGCACACCCAGCGTATTATCCGGTCCCAGGGGGTCGGCGCCGGCTTTTTGCCGACTGTACAGAATCCTGGCTCCTATCCCGTAACCGCCGATGAAATCCCTGGCGAGATTTTCATCGAGGGGTTCTTCCTTTACCTCGCCGCGGGAAAGATTCACGAACAATAATTTACCCATATAGCCTCTGGACATGGTGTGTCCTCCTCTCTTGCTCAAATAATTATAGCTTCGCGCCAGATAAAGGGTCAAATAGCGGGGTGGATTTGATGAATACGGATAAAAGTATTAGGATTATCAAGAAATACCTGTGAAAAGGAGGGTAAAATGAACAGGAAGGAATACCTGGAGTACGTCGACCATTTTAACAACAAGAGGTACGATAAGGTCACGAGCTACTTTGCCCCGGATATCACGGTGGAGTACTTCGATAACGCTTTCACTGCCACTTATCCCGCCCGCACCCTGCATGGCCCCAAGGAGTTCGAGGCAAACTACAGGGCACTCCACGAGCATACGAAAGAAGTGCTGGAGCTGGGCGATTTCCTGGCGGAAGGCGACCTGGTGTTCGTCGAGCTTTACACCGAGTTCCACACTTTCAAAGACGCGGGGGGAACGGGCCAACTAATGAAAAAAGGCGATATCAACATCATGACCAACTGGGTGCTTTACAACCTCGATGAAAACGGCAAGATGAAGCGCATCCGCATTGCCCATTTCAGGAACCATGACCCCAAAACGGCGAAGTACAAGTAACCCGGATATATTTTGTAATCACCACTGCCACCCTGTTATAATCTAGCAGTCGGCGGCCTTTGTCGGGTCGAGCTTACTACCTTATTTTAACAAAGGACGGATATTTGTTTATGGCAGATAAAAAATGGGAAGACATGACGCCGCAGGAGAAAAGAGACCATCGTTTAAACCGGTGGCTGAATAACGACACCAGCCTGCCCACCGAGGAGGCGAAAAAAGCCTACCGGACGAGGGTGCAGAGACTTATCGACGTTTATAACGTAAAAGAGCCGGACAGGGTGCCGGTAAATCTGCCCGTGGGCAACCTGCCGCTAAAGATGTACGGCATCAACACACGCACCAGCATCTACGATTATGATAAAGCTCTGGAAGCCACCACCAAATTCAACCAGGAATACGGAGAGGAGCTGGAATATACCGCCGCTCCATTCATTGTTCCGGGTCGGGTCCTTGACCTGCTTGATTATAAAATCTACGCCTGGCCGGGACACGGCATAGCTGAAGACGGGACACACTGGCAGTACATCGAGGGCGAATACATGACGGCAGATGAGTATGACGAATTCATTCTCGACCCCACCGATTTCTGGATAAGGAAATACATGCCCCGTGTCTTCGGCGCCCTTGAACCGATGAAGATGTTCCAGCCGTTTACCAATATCACGGAGAGCGTCCATGTGATGCAGTTCATGCCGCTGGCCACGCCGCCGGTGCAGGAGATGCTGCAAAAACTGCTGGATGTCGGTAAAGAATACCAGAAGATGATGGAAACCATGATGAAGGCCGGCCGCGGCGCGGCAAGCTTCTCCGGTTTCATGGGGGGAGGATTCGCCAAAGTCCCCTTCGATACGCTGGGTGATACCCTCCGTGGCACCAAGGGCATCATGGGCGATATGTTCCGCCGTCCCGAGAAGCTGCTCAAGGCCCTTGATGTGGTCGCTGACCTGACCATCAGCACCATTTTAAACTCCCCCAACATCGATAATCTGACAAACGTAATGTATCCCCTCCACAAAGGTGCAGACGGATGGATGTCCCAGAAGGCATTCGACACCTTCTACTGGCCGCCGATGAAGAAAGTTATGGACGCCTTCATCAAAGAGGGTCTTATCCAGACCCTGTTCGCCGAGGGCAGCTATAACACCCGTCTTGAACACGTCAACGATTTCCCCAAAGGCTCGGTTTGCTGGTACTTCGATCGTACGGATATGTTCCAAGCAAAGAAGATACTCGGCAAGGACTGCTGCCTACAGGGCAACGTTCCGGCTTCCATGATAATCATGGGCACTCCCGAAGAGACCAAGGAGTACTGCCGCAAGCTCATCGAGGAGGTGGGCAAAGGGGGAGGATTTATCCTTTCGGCCGGTACTATAGCCGATAATCCCAAGCTGGAAAACCTGCGGGCGATGATGGAAGCCGTGCGGGAATACGGGTATTACCGGAAGTAGCTAACGACCAGCCAGTAGCGGAGGTCAACATGGCTCTGAAGAAGGACATTTATGAAGCATTCGAGGACGTGGTAGGGCCGGAGAATGTATCCGACGACCCGGCTATTCTCGATTCCTACGCCTGGCGTTCGGGTCTGGTTGCCAAACTCGATAAGTTCGTCCCCCGTTTCGAAGCTGTTACCCTCCCCAAAGACACCGCGGAAGTACAGGCGATTGTCAGGCTGTGCAATAAACACGGCTTGCAGTTCAAGGCTTCGAGCACGGGCTGGGGTCCTTACTGCGACCCCGCCGGACCGGGCGTTATCAAGCTCGACCTGCGCCGGATGAACCGCATCATCGAGATTAACGAAAAGAACATGTACACGGTGGTGGAACCCTACGTTATTTACGCCCAGCTGCAGGCGGAACTGATGAAGAGGGGGCTTAATACCAATATAACCGGGGCCGGCAGCAACTGCTCGGCGCTGCCGCTGGCGGCTCATTCCAACCTGGGACATTTAAGCGTGAGCGGCAGCTACGGCGAGAGAAACCAGCTTGCCCTGGAATGGGTCACCCCGGACGGGGAAATCGTCCGGACTGGTTCGCTGGCCGCCCTGGACGAATGGTTCTGCGGCGACGGACCGGGGCCTTCCCTGCGCGGGGTCATCCGGGGAAACACCATGCCACTGGGGGGACTCGGGGTCTATACCAGGGCCGCCCAGAAAATATACCACTGGCCGGGACCAGCTACTTTCCCCATCGAAGGGGTATCGCCGCACTATAAGCCCAGCCACGTGCCGCCGGGCTTCATGATAAGATACCTTTCCTTCCCGTCGCAGGAACTGTTAAGAGAAGCGGTGAGAAAAATCGGCGAGGCGGAAATCGCCTTTATACTGATGGGCTTCAATACCGCCATGATGGCATCCAACATCGCGACTAGCAACGACGAGGACGCCGCCTACTTGAAAGATTTTTCCGACCTGGTTCAGGGGCCGGGCTTCATGATTATCATCGCCGGCAACTCTTCCGGCGAGTTCGCCTATAAGAAAAAGGTGCTGGAAATAATTACGGAAGAGCATCAAGGCAAGGCGCTGGAGCCGGTAGAAGACTCGGAGAACGCCGGCGGCTTCATCTGGCGCTTTATCAGGGTTACCGGGTCTATCAGGGAGACCTGCCGGGCCACCGGGGTATTCGGGGGCGAGGTGGGCGGTACAGATGTCTTCAACCTCATGAGCAAGTATATCGAACAGGGTTCAAAGGTCAAGGAAGGCTTTATTCAGAAAGGCCTGCTCCTCGCCGATGGCACCGACCCCTTCGTGCAGCTGATAGAACACGGACACTGCGGACACGGCGAGCTGCTTATACGTTACGTCCCCAGCAATCCCGCCGCGGTGGAGGCCAGCTTCGAGGTGTTCATGGCGGCCAATCGTACGGCCGTCGAGGGCCACTACGGCGTGCCCCACCATGTCTGGAGCGACGCCATCTGCGATATGTACGGCCCGGATACGTCAAACTACACCAGATGGTTGAGGAGCATCAAGAAAACTTTCGACCCCAATACGGCATCCGAGGCCAGCCACTATATAACCCCCGAGAATTAGCCGGGGCCGCATAGAAACGCTATTTACTACACGGCTACGGCAGCGCCGATTTATAAACGATGTTCTCCCAGGCGCTGCGCTCTTCCTCGTAAGGGGCTCCTTCTACGTGACAGTCTTTGCCCAGCATCATGGTCGCCCGGTTATTACCGTAGACCGGCCACTTGCCGATGCTCTCGCAGGAGGGGTCGCCGTTGCGGGCGAACGTAGTCCAGGCATCCTGTATCAGGGCGGAAAGCCTGTCCGCCTCCGGCCCGCTGCCGGCGAACATATCGTTGTACTTGCCGAAGACGAAGCCTATTTCCAGCGCGTGGCAGGCGCCCAGAGCGCCGTTCAACACCGGCGACTGCCAGGTGAAAAGGTAGTTGTAGACGCGCTGGCCGTTATCGCTCTGGGCCTGGACGAGCTCCAGTACGGGAATGCGGAACATCAAGTCCGTATTAATCGCCGTGAGGACATCGGCGGGTGAAGCAGCTTCGCCGCGTTTCTCGCGGGCGCCGTGATATGCCCGGTAAAGCTTTTGCGCGTCCTCCGCCGAGGTAAAGGCACTAATGCGTTTGATAACCTCGGTTTCTTCAACCTTATTCAGTCCCGGCTGCATAAAACCGAAGAGTTTCCATTCATCCAGATTGGAGCCGATTATCGCCGGGATGTCTCTGGCGACACCCTTTCCGGCCAATCGATTGGGTACATCCGTAATGACCTCGCCATCGATTACCGGCGACGTCACCGTAATCCTGGCTATCTCACCGGGCTGCGCCATCACTTTCCTCAACTCCATTTCTAATTCCAGCAGTCGCTTTGTATCCAGCGCGTGGAGCGCGTCCGCATCGTCACCGTTGATGTTGACAAGCCCGAGGAACCTCCCGGCGACTTCTACGGCATCGTCCAGCAGAGCCGCCGTACTCCCGACGCCGCTTTCCATGATACCCTTGTGGAAATAGCCCTTTGCCGCAGGCATTATCATGAGACAGGCGATGCTCATACTCCCGGCCGACTCTCCGAAAGCCGTAACATTATCGGGGTCGCCGCCGAAAGCGGCGATATTCTCCTTCACCCATTTCAGGGCGGCTACCTGGTCGAGGAGCCCCTCGTTGCCGGTGGCCGGTATTTTCCCGCCGGTGACTTCTTTAAGATTCAGGAAACCCAGCATGCCGAGTCGGTAATTGATGGTCACCAGCACGACATTGCCGCGTGAGGCCAGACCGCCGGAGTCATACTGGGGGTCGGAACCGGAGCCGATGGTAAAAGCACCGCCGTGTATCCAGACCATGACCGGACGGCGGGCGTCATCCATTCCGGGAGTAAATATATTCAGGTAGAGGCAATCTTCGTCCTGGGGCTGTGCCACCTGGACAATCGGTCCTCCCGCCATTTCGTTCT
>CAYPYL010000082.1:5197-5632 GCA_964414605.1 uncultured Dehalococcoidaceae bacterium | reverse complement strand
ATAAGACTCAAACGCCGCTGGTACCGGTCAGTTCGGGTCCTCCCCATTTCCGCGGTGATACCGTCCCCGGCACCGGCGGGGCTATCATCGTTGATTTGAGTGGCATGAAAAAGATTATCAATGTCGACCGCGCGCGCCGGGTCGCTATGGTCGAGCCGGGCGTAACCTTCGGCGACCTCATACCGGCAGTGGAAAAGGAAGGCATCAGACTCAATATGCCGCTGTTGCCCAGGAAATCCAAGACCGTCATCGGCAGCATGCTGGAGAGAGAGCCGGTAATAATGCCCAAGTACCAGTGGGACATATCAGACCCCCTTGCCTGTGTCGAGGTAATTTTCGGGAACGGCGAGGAATTTCGTTCCGGTCAGGCGGCCGGGCCGGGTACGGTAAAAGAGCAGTGGACGGTCGGAGGCGTGCAGAAAGCACCTTACGGCC
>CAYPYL010000082.1:0-5187 GCA_964414605.1 uncultured Dehalococcoidaceae bacterium | reverse complement strand
GGCATCGTGACATGGGCATCGATGAGGTGCGAACTGCTTCCCAGCCTCGAAGAGCCCTTTGTACTCGGCTCATCCAATCTCGATATGCTGCTCGACCTGACCTCCTGGCTGGTAAGGCTTAGAATGGTCAACGAATGCTTTATCCTCAATAATGCCAACCTGGCGGCTATCATGGCGAAGAAATGGCCCGGGGACTACCAGAGTCTTAAGGCTGCCCTGCCCGCCTGGGTTCTGTTCTATAACGTGGCGGGCTACGAATATTTCCCGGAGGAAAGGGTCAGTTCCTATATTAAAGGCATCACCGATATCACCCAGCGGCTGGGGACGGAATCAGAAAAAGCGATCGGCGGGGTATCCGCCGACGAACTGCTGAAAGTTATCCAGCGTCCCTCCGGCGAGCCTTATTGGAAGCTACGCTATAAAGGCGCCTGCGAAGACGTATTATTCCTGACCATATATGATAAGCTCGAAGGTCAGATCGGTGTTATGAACGACCTGGCCGAAAAAGCCGGATACGCCACTACGGACATGGGTGTTTACATCCAGCCGACGGTACAGGGCACCGGGTATCACTGCGAATTCAATCTGTTCTACGACCCCGGCAACGCGGGTGAGATAGAAAGGGTCAGGGAGTTATCGGTTTCGGCCACCAGGGGCCTGCTGGCTAGCGGCGCGTTTTTCTCCAGGCCTTACGGCCAGAGCGCCGGAATCGTATTCAACAGAGACGCGGCAACCGTCGCCGTGCTGAATAAACTCAAGGGGATTTTCGACCCTAACCACGTGATGAACCCGGGGAAAGTGTGCTTTTAGAGAACTATGGAAGAAACAACCGATTAACGAATGAATTCAGGAGGTAGCGAAGATGGGACTGGAACAATATCAGGGCGATATGGAGATGTGCTGCCGGTGCTCGGCCTGCAAATTCATACCCATGCAAAAAGTAAAGGGGCTCAAATACGCAAATGTATGCCCCTCCATCTCGAAATATAACTACCATGCCTACTCCGGCGGCGGTAGATTGAACATCGCGGTGGCGATGCTCAAGGACGGATTCAAATATACCGATAAGCTCCTCGATGTTGTATATAACTGCCAGATGTGCGGCGCCTGCGGCGTATCGTGTAACTACGCCATGGACATGGAAGTCCTCGAGCCCATCAGCGAGTTCAGGATTAAGTGCAACGAGGACGGTAAGACCAACCCCACCCTCGATAAGGTCATCGCCGGCCTGCGGAAAACGGGTTCGATGGTACCCCCGAAGGGCAAGCGCGGCGACTGGTCTGCCGGACTGAAGCTGAAGGATGCCACCAAAGAAAAGGTGGACGTACTCTATCACGTCGGCTGCCTCACCAGCTACGATAAGAATATGCAGAAACTGGCTAAAGCCACCGTAAAAATACTGCAGAAAGCCGGCGTTAATTTCGGCATCGCCGGCGATGCCGAGACATGCTGCGGCGGTCGAGCTTACCAGATGGGCTACAAGGAAGACTTTCTCAAACAGGCAAAGAAGAACATGGAAATGATAAAGAAGGCCGGAGTCAGGACGCTGGTGACGGGCTGCGCCGACGGCTACCAGGCCTTCAAGGTGCTTTACGACAGGTTCGACCTTAAGGGCGAGCTTGAAGTGCTGCACATCACGGAATACATCGCCAGGCTGATAAAGAAAGGCAAGCTCAAGCCGCGCCGGAAAGTCGATATCTCCGTTACCTACCACGACCCGTGCCGTCTCGGCAGGCTGGGCGAACCCTGGATACACTGGGACGGGAAGAAGGTCCCGGGTGACAGGTTCGTCTTTGACCCGCCCAAGGAATACCGGCGAGGCACCAGGGGTATCTACGAACCGCCCAGGGACGTTCTCAAGAGTATTCCCGGCGTAAAACTCACGGAAATGACCAGGATTAAAGAATGTTCCTGGTGCTGCGGGGCCGGCGGCGGCGTCAGCGAATCGAACCCCGATTTTGCCAGATGGACCGCGCAGGAAAGGATAGAGGAAGCGGCTTCCACCGGCGCCGGGGCTATCGTTACCGCCTGTCCCTGGTGCGAGAAAACCTTTAACGAGGCTATCAGAGAAAGCGGCAACAGCCTCAAGGTATATGATATTATCGAAATCGTAGAGAAGGCGATTTAAGAAAGGGGGTCAGTGTATCATGGCTTTAAGCAAGGACGTTTACAAAGCTTTCGAAGATGTGGTGGGAGAGGAGAATATCTGTGACGACCCGGCAATAATGCCCGCGTACTTCTCGACCGAGTTCGCGGCTGTAATTCTTCCCAAGGACACGGCGGAAGTCCAGGCGGTAATCAAACTGTGCAACAAATATAAGCTGCAGTTCAGGCCGATATGCACGGGCTGGACGGGGGGATTCCCCAAGGGCATTATCTTGCTGGACCTCCGCAGGATGAACCGCATCATCGAGATTAACGAGAAAAACATGTACGCCGTGGTCGAGCCTTACGTAATCTCGGCGCAGCTGCAGGCCGAGCTGTTCAAGCGGGGCCTGAATTTCTGCATCAAGGGTGCCGGGACCAACTGCTCGGCGCTCTTGAGGGGCCACGGGCACATGGACCAGACCACCAGCGGGGATGACCGCAACCACCTCGCCATAGAATGGGTGACCCCCGAAGGGGATATAGTACGGTCAGGTTCCCTGGGCTCTTCCGACGAGTGGTTCTGCGGCGACGGCCCGGGTCCTTCAATAAGGAGCATACTTACCAGCGCCGTGCCGCCGGGTGTAACGCCGGGCGTATTCACCAAGGCGGCCGTAAAGCTTTACCACTGGCCGGGGCCCTCATGCTACCCGATAGAGGGACTATCGCCAAAATACACGCTTAAAGAGATACCGGCAAACATGATGGCGCGGTACTACAGCTTCCCGTCCGTGGAGAAGATGTGGCAGGCGGAGATAAAGCTCGGCGAGGCCGAAGTCTGCTTCGAGCTGATGGGCTTCAACGCGGCCATGGTCGCCTGCAATATTACGACCTGTAACGAAGAAGAGGAGGAGGTCTTCGCAAAACTGAACAGCGAGGTACAGGGGCCCGGCTTCTTCGTAATAATCGGCGGGAACGATGCGGAAGACTTTGCCTACAAGAAGAAAGTGCTGGAGACGATTGTCAGCGAAGCCGACGGCAAGTCGTTAAAATCCGTCGAAGACCCTGAAATCGAGGGAATACTACTGTGCCAGTGCACGAGAATCTCCGCCTCCATCAGGGAAACATTCCGCGCCGGCGGCGCCTTTAACTCCATTCCCATCATGGGACAGAGAGACCTTACCATCAAGTGGGCGATAGGTGCCGGCAAGGCCAAAGAGCCCCTTATTGAGAAGGGACTGATAGTGGATGACGGCGGGGCATTCTTCGGGTGGGGAGTCGAGCAGGGGCATCTCGGCAAGACGGAAATATTCTGCAAGTTCGACCCCCTCAATGCCGAAGCCAAGGCAGCCGTGGAGGGATGGCAGAAAGAGCAGAGCGCCAGGGCCTTCAAGGAGCGCTACTTCGCGCTGACGATGGGCCCGCAGGATGAAATAGGGCCGGCTTTATCCAATTACCATATGTGGTGGAGCAAGGTTACGAAAGCGCTCGACCCCAACGGCGTATCACCGGAGTCAGGCGCGCTGGTCTAGTCGTTTTAAGACCGGATTAAACAGCAGCACCCCTGAGTCTCGCATCAAGTCCGGGGCTCCGGGGTGCTGTTTTTTAGTAAATTTCCGGCATTTCTATGGACTCGCTGGTATGAACATCAATGTAAGTCTCGAACTTCTCCGAATCGATAGACATGTCAATCGTTCCGACCAGCTCGCCGTCCTTAATGACCTCGCCTTTTTTCGTACCATCCGGCTGGAAAGTGATGCGAATCGTGTAGCCGTTTTCAGCGTTCCCGGCAATGACGTTGCCGGCGACAGCCCGGCCCTGCTCGTCAAACTGGTCGAGGAGGATATCGACCTCGAAGTCCATCGGGCCGAGTTCGGGATGGTCAAAGGTTACCGTACCGTAGCCGGTCTGCTCTCCATAAACGGGGTCCTCGCCGGCGCCGGTAATGCTGAAATTACGCTGCTCATGCACAATTCCCTCGATGTCGCCGGTCATCTCCGCCAGGATTTCCATCTGGGCCAGGGCATCTTCCGGGTCGGGCGACTCGCTGGAGTACCACCCGGCCTTATCGGAGGCATTATAGGCATCGATAACGTTCTGCGGCGCTCCGTAGGCTTCCAGCTGCTCCAGGTAAATGCCGTCTATCTGCCGCTCAAGGTCGCCGGCGACGTTCCATAGTTGGTAGTCCATCAGCGATCCGGCGGGTGACTGATACTCTTGCAACGGCTCCCACAGTTTTTCGTTCCAGCCCTGTGGAGTAGCCAGACTGCGGTCGTTCAGGGAAATAAGATCGTTCATAACCGCTAAAAGAGTGCCGGGGTCGCCCTGCTGCCCCTGGAGCATACTGAACGGAATGGTCTCAAGGTCCATGCCGTCAAAGAGTTCCGGAGTGACTTCCATACCATCATTGTTCTCGAAAACCACGCTGGGCTTAGCCCCGGCGGGGCATGCGCCGGCCGGCGCCGCGATGGAACCATCGCTCGGCAACGGAATCTGATATTCAGCCGGTATGGCACCCGCGGGTGGTCCGCCGCTGCTGGCGGGAAGGATAATCCCTGCCAGTACTATGCCGGACTTACCGCTGAAACTGTCAAAGGCAAGTCGCCCGGACTCCAGGCCGAAGGATGCCATGCCTCTTATACCGTCATCGTAATAATCGTTAATGGACTCCAGCGTACTGTAAAATGAGGATATATAAGCCGCTACCATAACAGCGGCGTCGGGTGATTTTTGAGTGCTTATAGGCTCTTCACCGGTATACGGGGCGACTTCTTCAACAGGAGTCTCTTCTTCGGGGCCGGGTTCGGGTGTTTGAACCGGGGGTTTTTCCACGATGCCGCTCGTCTCTTCCTGCGCCGGGGGCGTAACGCCATCATCGGTCGTACCTTCGGGTTTGACCGGTTGAGACGAACATGCCGTAAAGATGATTGCTATAGCGGCGATGATAACAACAAGCTTCTTCATATCTTTTTCCTTCCTGAAATGTGGGCAGGTAGCATAACTACCCGTTTAATTATAAAGCAAGTTATAATACGCCGCAATTTGTTATAATATACCTGTAAGGCGAGCGCATCCAGAACGCCTTCGTGTTGCGAGCTACTC
>CAYPYL010000081.1:0-5759 GCA_964414605.1 uncultured Dehalococcoidaceae bacterium | reverse complement strand
TTTATATATGTAGAAGTAACTATTATGGAATACTTTTGTCAACATAGTAGCACATAAAAACACTATTGTCAATACCCCAAATGGGGTAAATTTGGGCCCTTTTTAAAACTTTGGTTACCCCTACTTCCGCCAATTCTTTAATGAAATTTAAACGCTAATTCTATGAGCAATTAATTCCGCTAGCCTAAACTGAAAATAGAAGTTAAACACCGGGTAACCGGATAAAAGAAGAAGCAGGAAATGAAACGAAATACTTTTAGCATTAACCCAAAGGGAATTAAGCCAGCGCCGAGGAAAGGTTCAGCTTTCCTGTTTGGGGGTTTAGTCATAATACTGGCAGTAGTTATGTTCTCAGGCTGCTCGCTGGTAGAAAAGACATCAAATGAGCCGTTCATACCAGAGCCGCCCGAATTTACCTACAGCATCAGTGTATCGGCGGCACCAATACAGATTAGCAGCGGCAACCTCCACTGGCACAGAGAGCTGCCCAATGAAAGCTACACTCTGGAGGATATGGCGCTGGAAATATATAACCTCGGTGATTTTGATATCGCGGTTGCCCAGCTGGAAATAATGGTCGACGATGATACCAGGTTATTCAATATAGACCGAATAATAGCCGGCGGGGCAAGGGAGAGTATAGCCCTGCAGCCGATGATGGAAGGTTACGATGGCGGTATCCACCGCGTCTATATGTCACTGCTGGACGATAACGGCGGGGTCTTATACCGTAATCAAGGCGAAGACATAGGGCCACTGGAGCCAGAGCCGGGAACAGGCAGTTGGCACTCCATGCCCAGCTAAACCATCCTTCAATAGAAACAAGAGTACCTCATTTACAAATGTCAGCTTCTGGGCTAAAATAGTAGCGGTTTTGCATTGTCACCTCCCCCAGCACACAGTAAAATGGGTGACGACAGGCAGAAAGCGGGCCGCTAGCTCAACTGGCAGAGCAGCTGACTCTTAATCAGCAGGTTACAGGTTCGACTCCTGTGCGGCTCACACTCAATTCCACCAGTTATGTCAACTTTTTGAGAGGTCTTTCCCAACATTTTCCCAACATCCAGTCTCCCGTTTGCCAACATACCCTCCCCGTTTTGTGCCTGAGCCAGCTTCGGCGTTTTGACAACATTATTTTTATCCGGGGACGTAGAAAAAATAAGCTGGTCGAAACGCTCGGCAGCACTTTCCTGGAGACCGGGCAGAACGTGGCTGTAGACATCCATGGTGAAGGCAACACTCGAGTGCCCCAAGCGCTCGCTGACTACCTTGGGATTAACCCCGGCAACGAGCATCAGGGTGGCATGGGTGTGTCTCAGGTCATGGAAGCGGATGCGGGGCAGCCCTGCTTCCTTGAGGACCCTGGCGAAAGCGTGATTTACCGTACTTGGATCAAGGGGCTTATTACCCGGATAGGCAAAGACCAGGTCGGTTTCCTGTAGCGGTCTCCCGAGCATAATGCCCTGGGCCACCTGCCCTACCCGGTGCTGCAACAGTATCTCCACGAGGGAAGCCGGCAGTGTGATACGGCGCCGGCTGCTGCGGCTCTTGGGTTCATCTACCTTACAGACACCGGCACGTTTGTAGAGAGACTGGACCACCGAGATATGTCCCATATCGAGGTCGACATCGCACCAGCGCAGACCGAGCAGCTCCCCAAGCCGCATACCGGTGAACAGGGCGGTGTAAAATACAATAAAATAGAAATTACCCCTGGCCGCCTCCAGGAACCTGGGAATATCGTCCCGTGCCATTGTAGGCATAACCCGGCGCCGTACGCGGGGCGGATCGACAGCATCGGCCACGTTTCGTTCCAGATACCCCATTTTAACTGCCTGCTTCAGTGCCCGGTGCAGTATACGGTGATGATAGCGCACCGTGGAGGCGGAGAGGCCTCCGGTGCCGTCGGTCCGCCCCTCAAGCAGGGCACGGGCATAGTAGTCCTGCAGGTGCTGCGGGGTCAGCCTCTGAAAGGGTACCGCCCCCAGGGCGGGGACCAGGTGGACACGTATTTCCGAAAGGTAGCTATCGGCCGTCTGGGCCTTCAGGTTTGGTACTACACAGGTCTTAAGCCACGTATCGAGCCACCCAGCCAGGCTAATCCGGCTGGGCTGGACGAAGCCGCCCCTGTCGAGACTGTTTATCAGCTCGCTCAGGCGCCGCTCGGCGTCTTTTTTTAATCCTCTGACCATCTCGAAGTGCTGCCGACGTCTTCCCGTGGCCGGGTCCCTGGGGAGCTCGATGACAATCTCCCAGGATTTCTTCGATTGTCTCCTGATATGTCCTCTCATTCTTTAACGTACCTTGAGAAACACCTATAAATAATGTACTTTGCTCAGTTATACCGGGCATAGCCGACAACGGGTGCTCAGCAGTAGCGGCCTCAGCTCCATGGGATCAAGCTTTTCCTCAAGCTCCAGATAGACCGTCGACATCTTTTTCAATCCTTGATCAAGACGCTTGATCCGTTCAATACTCTTTGTATCCTTGACCAGAGGGCCAAGAATGTCCATGACAGCTGATTTTATCACGTCTAAGTCTGCTGGTATCTCGGGTTCCCCGGTATTTTCACCGACAAGATATCCGGCGAATCTCCTGCTTATTTCGAGAGCATCGGAACCGCCGGATATCCGGTTAAAATTCCTGTCGACTAAAGATCTCCAGATCACTCCTATAATTTTCTCTTCTATCTGAGGTTTAGCCTGCTCTCCGAAGAAGCTAGCCAGGGAACCGGTAGTTCCCTGGCTAGCCATCTTTTCATTAATCCTTAGTCGAATATCGCTCCGTAACTCGCGCAGGGCTTTCAGACAATTGTCCCAGCCGGTCTGCCATTCATCAAGAGCCTCCCACCGTATCTTTCCCCGCGTGTGCTCCTTAAGCGCCTCGAATACCAGCCTGTTCTGGTGCTGGATTCCCCTCAATTTCGGTGTGATTTCCTCACCCTCTTCCTTACCATAAACCACAGGAAGGATGCCGCCTTCCTCGGCATTCCTCCGCCACCGATCGGTGTTCCATAGAGGGGCCAGGTGCTCCCCTGAATCCACCTCCGGCACCGATGACCGTAATATATTAAGCAACTCCAGCAACTGCCCGTAAAAATCGGCCTGCAGCTCTATATGCTCTTTTAGATATTCGGCAGCCACGGTACGGCGGATCGCCACCTTATCGGCGGCCAGCGTTTCCTGCTGCCACTCCAGGTAATATCTTTTGCAGGCGTGGCGGGGGATACCGGTTTGCTCATGTATCTCCGACCAGTTTTTACCGGCCTCCCGAAGCATTATAATCCGCTTCTTTTTTTTATCGGATATTTCTATTTTTTTCATCGCCCCTTCCCCTTAGCGGTTCTACTGAATGATACCACATCCTTAGACTACCTGTCAATACATTTACCTGCCAATAAATTTACCTTTCATATTGACAGGATAATGGATGATGTGCTATTATCCTTAATAGAGGCAACGTTAAAATTTCAGAAAGGAGAAGGGTCATGTCGCAATACGATGAAAGCTTAGTTTATACGGTGGCTGAGGTGCAGCGGCTGCTCGGGATTAGCAGAGGCACAGTTTACGATTATCTCCATGCAGGCGTCATTCCAAACTTTAAGTTGGGGCGCCGGTTTATTATTCCCAGGGCGAGCTTTCACAGGTGGCTCGAGGAATCACCGTGGGCTAAAAAGCTGACCCAGGAAAGCAAAGTCGCCCTTAAGTAAATATCAAAAACTTCTTGGTAAATAAACTACTTGGAGGCAAGCATGAAGTTCTTTCATTTCGGGAAACGTAAAAATCCCCGTAAGGTCTGCGGTTTCTTGTGCGACAAGACTCTCTGGATCGTCACGTGGGCCCTTACTCAGCAATTGAATATCCCTCATTACTGCACGGTGGAGCACGCCTTGCAAATCGGCATTGCTGCCATTGCCAAAGCCCTGGCTGACGAAAAAACTAAACTGAAGCTCATTGACCACCTTACACAGGAGCACCTGCTAAAGCCACGTCTCGACCCTGAGAACCCATATGATAAAGAGGTCTTAGAGAAAGCCAAGACGCTCGAGATCCAACGACAGGAGGTCGAGATATACACGAAAGAACTACTGGATATTTGTGACACCGAAGATCTACACCCGCTGTTTTTACTGGTGGTAGCACAAAGCTGGCTCAAAGAATTACGCGATCGCCGACAGCGCGTTGGTGATATTCCACACAGGCACGAATTCTATCAACCATGAACATACGCAATGGGAGGTGTAAAAATGTATACCTTAAGTAATGCGTTAAGAGTTCTTAGACAACTCGATATCGAGCCGGGGGAAATAGAGATTCCAAAGGATATATATGTATACATTACTCGTCGAGCTCAAGAAATAGATGAGGAGGAAGTAGACGAAGCAGAGGACGAAGAGGAGCCCTACTGACAAACCAAAAATCAATATCAAGCTATATTTTTATGTAAATCAGCAACCTGTTATCTACCAACTTTCACTATGGTGCAGGTGAAGTTTCTGTTTCCTCAAATAGCCACGCTACTGATATTTTTAACGCCTTAGCAAGAGCTGCGACTTCTATATCTGACACCGGTCGCTGCCCATTTTCAATCTTAGACAGGCCAGACTGGTCTATTACCACATCAAGTAATTGCAGCCTGGCTACCAGTTCTACCTGGGTGACAGGTGGCTTCGCAATTTTCCTTGCCCGTCGGACACGAGAACCTACGATATTCTTTTCTGGCATATTAGAAATAATAGTGCCTCCAATGTCTAAAAATATTCTCGTCGAGAATATTTTGTGTTATAATTACCAAGAAAGTTCGGTATATTCTCATTTTCAAAAGGAGGATAATTCCAGTGAATAGATTAAAGAGACTTTTACTTGTTTTCGTGGTTACTATTATGAGCATTTTGTTCATTAGTTGCGGCAAATCGGACTTTACGCAGCAACCAACACCAACGCCTGTAGAGGTGTCTTTTGAGATTGAACCTAACACTAGTCATTCTATACCCGTATATCTTAGCGAGGGACAGTGGTTAAGAGTACACTACCTGCTCTCTCCAACCAAGCTAGGAGCGGAAGTGATACGGGTTAGGTATACTCATCCCGGACAGGGAGAGGTGGTTGTAGGTGGGTCTGAATTCGACACGGTACCTGCCCATGGCGAAGGCTACTATTCTATTGATTTTCACTATACTTCCATCTTCGAGATTTATGACCCGGAGATATACGGAAATGTTCGAGTCTACGTACGTTACGAGATTATGCCATGAGAATAATGTGAGATAAGTAATAGCGGGTAGGAATGAAGTGCAAAGATGTTGTCTTACGAGGGGTAAGTATGGAAGAGGAAAAGGGACAAGGCTTTACGATTGTCCTAGGTACTGTTTGTTCGCCTGACTCCCAATCATGTTTACATTGTATCAGTTCGAGACCTGTGCTGTAGGCCGTGCAGTATAAAAGGTAGAACTAAAACCTTCTCTCAGAGCTTTGCGTTCATTTGATAGTTCGAATCCCCTCAGCTGGAGCCGGGGTAACAATAGGCAGAACTTTTGAGCTAGTGTTTAGCCTGACTATTTAACACCCTGGCTCCCGCCGCAGATAATTCTACCAACAAATAGTGGGCCCTGCAACTCACCAGCCACCTTACATTATGCCATGGGAAGACCGTAAGGCAACAAATTGATGAATTGTTCAATGCTCTTCACAAAGAGGTTATTTGTACTTCCGAGTATTTAGAGGAGTTTAATCCTTACTGTCTTAATTTTTCTGAGGAGC
>CAYPYL010000080.1:0-5773 GCA_964414605.1 uncultured Dehalococcoidaceae bacterium | reverse complement strand
TATCAGTTTTTTCTTTTTTTGTTATTCTTATCAAATTCCCAGATCTCAGGTCCACCAGAGGGGACTCGAACTGATACAATGTAACCATAATTGGGAGTCTTGTGTTCTATCAATATCCTACTAATATCCTACTATAGTTGCCTTCAACTTAATCATACTAATGTGGGCTAGACTAAAATACGACTCTGGTTCTTCGCAACTCCTTATTTTGCTTCTGGGGATACAGAACTCAGATAACTTTTAAAACATTTAAATCAAAGTTTTTGATAATTACGTAAAAACATGCCATTTTGAACGTAATTCACATAAAAAAGGTTGCAGTTTATAAAACACTGACTTACCATTTAACTAGGGTCTTATGAAATCTTCCGCGGCCTTCACGCCTGTAGGAGTGTGAAAATGGTAAAAAAAATACGTACCGGGTTATTTAGGAAGAAGATAACTAAATATAAGCCTCTGTGGTGCAATCATGCCGACTGGTTAATATTCAAAGCCTGGGCAGCTCGCGAAAACCGCACCATGGTGGAAATGATACATGAAGCACTGTTGGTTTACAACGAGTGCAAGGGGAAAAACCACGAGAAGCAGATTGAAGACCTGGATGACAAGCTAACTCTCCTTGCGGCCGAACTCCGGAGATACCGTGATAAATACGGCATATTACCGCTGTAAAGTGTAGAGGCTCATACGAATTTTATATAACTTTCTTTTAACCATAAAATTTTACCTTTTCCGTATTAGTGGGGAACTAGAACAATCTCTCCTTCAATGTCTTTAAGTTCAATACATCTTCCTTGTTATATTCGAGCAGCGTGGCTAGTGCCTGTTCATCATAATCATTTACATATCTCCACCACAATTTCACAGCTTCAAATCCATCCACTTCTTTCAATCGTCTCTCAATGCCCAGCTGACGTTCAACGGCTTTGAAGCCCCCGTATAAGTTGTTTCTCCAGCAATGATGCATTAGGTCACAGTGGCTGAAGATCCGGGCTAGGTTGATTCCTAGATGGTAATAAAGGAAGGGTAAGTCGAATCTACTACCGTTGTAGGTATAGAAGGTACCTACCCCGTCCAGAGCCTGAAGTATATTATCAGCGGTTATATCTTCTCCTACCAGTTGAATGAACCTGCTGTCGTTCTCACTGACAATATGAATACCAATAACGGTGCTCTCGCAGTACCGGGGAGATAAACCGGTCGTTTCAATGTCCAGGTAGGCATCAAAGGAGGGATGCAATTGATAAGTTCCTCATATTTTCAATGTAGTTGACCTGATCATAGCCTATACAAAGGGTTAAGCTGAGTTTATTCTATATGGTTACTCCTCTATTAACAACTGCTGTTTGCTAAATATATCTCTTGCATTAAGAGGAGCCAAGTCCTCAGCAATAATTGAAAGCGCCTTTGGGCCCCTCCTCTGTACCTTTCCCCGTACCATTAACCAGCCTTCCCGGAACAGGACCTGCCCGCACTTCTCCTGGACGTCACCGAATACGGTTACATCCGCCACCCCCGTCCCGTCTTCCATGATTACGTAGACCACCCTGTTGCCGTTCCTGGTAGGTGGCGTCTGATAGCGTATGACCGAGCCAGCAATCTTAACAGTTTTGCCTCTAAGTATCGAACGCAGATCCTTTATCCGGATTACCCCGTTATCCGGAGTGTAAAAATCCATGGGGTGTGCCGACAGATTGAGCGACAGCAGCTCCCTCTCAACCATCATGTTTGCTTTTATGTCATCGTTAGCAACTTCATCAGCCAGTGGTGACACCGACTTTACGTCCTCGAAAAGAGGCCTAGCTCCACTGCCGGTCCTGTGCTTGATCTCCATAATCTTGGGGAGTTCCAAGAGAAGCTCGCTCCTGGCGCCTAAGGAGTCGAAAGCCCCGACCCTGATGAGGTTCTCGGTAATGGGCCGGGTGACGTTGGTTCTAAGGACAAAGTTTCTCAGGGAAGTGAACCTGCCCTTTTTCCGCTCGCCGAGTATGGACTTCTCTGCCTCTGCCGACATCCCCTTTAGCTGCCTGAGGCTTACCCTTATCGCCCCGTTTTCGACGGTGTAGTCCTCAGTGGAGCGGTTGATATCGATGGGTAATATTTTAACGCCGCTTCTCCCAGCTTCAGCCACCAGGACCCGGGGTGGATAATAGCCCATGGGCTGGTTTGAGAGCACCGCCGCGAAAAACTCGGCCGGATAGTGGCACTTCAGCCAGAGGGTCTGGTAGGCAAGCTCGGCATAGGCGGCGGCATGGGCTTTGCAGAACCCGTAGGCAGCAAAGGCCGCCAAATGCTCAAACACCTCTTTTGCGATTGTTTTGCTCACTCCATGCCTGGCTGCAGAGGCCATGAAAGACTCTCGCATCTTCTCCATCTCCTCATCGGTGCGGTCGTGCGTCATCGCCCTCCGGAAGCCGTCCGCCTCGGCATAGCTCATCCCGGCCAGGTCGCGGGCTACCTTCAAGACCTGCTCCTGGTAGAGTATCACCCCCAGTGTTTCACCCAGAGCGTTCTTGAGCCTGGGGTGGAGATAGGTCACTGGCTTCCTGCCGTGTCTCCTTGGGAGATAAATCTTGTCCATGTTTGACTTGAGCGGCCCCGGTCTGACCAGGGAAATGGAGACAATTATGTCTTCGAAACGGCTGGGCAGCAGTCTCCCCCCCATTTCCCGCTGCGCTGGGGATTCCAGCTGGAAGGTGCCGATGGTCTTACCGTCGCGTAGCATGACAAAGGCCTCAGGGTCATTGCGGTCTATCTTATCCAAGTTAACGTCGATACTTCGAACCCTCTTAATATTGGCTAAGGTGTCCTCTATAACGGTGAGCGTCGGCAGCGCCAGCAGATCCATCTTGACGATGCCCAGCTTCTCGATGTCGTCCTTGTCATACTGGCTGATCATATCTCCGCCGCTGGACCATTCCAGGGGGACTAGGTCTGAGAGCCTGCCGTCCCCGATCAGCAATCCCCCCAGGTGGACCGACATGTGCCTGGGGAAACCATCGATGGCGGCGCACAACTTGAAGAACTCGGCCAGCTCGGGCCGTTTATATATGTCGCTTTTCTTCAGCTCGGGGCGGGAATCCATACATTCCAGCAACTGTGAAGCCGATAGCCAGTGGATACCCCTGCAGGCTTCCTCTATGACTTCCTTGGGCAACTTAAGGGCCTTGCCGGCGTCCCGGATGGCTCCGCGAGCCATGTAGGTATTGGTGGTGCCCACGCAGGCCACGTTTTCGGGGCCGTATTTCTGGTAGACATAGTCCCTGACCTCGTCACGGCGTCTCCGGTCAATATCCAGGTCGATGTCCGGTGGCTGGTGGCGCAGGGGATGCATGAAACGCTCGAAGAGCAGGTCGTGCTTCACCGGGTCGACGGTGCTGATGTCCAGCATGTAGACGACTAGGCTGTCCGCGGCGCTGCCCCTCGCTTGGCACCTTATGCCGCGCTCCCTGGCCCATCGGACGATGTCCCAGACAACCAGGAAGTAGCCACAGAAACCGAGGGCCCGGATGGTGTCCAGCTCTCGCTCCAGCCGCTCCTCGACTCTCCCCGTTACCCGGCCGTACTTCTTGAGTGCCCCGGTCTGGGCTATCTTCACCAGGTAGCTGTACTCAGTTTCACCTTCGGGGACATTAAACCTGGGGAAATGCAATCTTCCCAGCTCCAGCTCTAGATTACACCTGGATGCGATTTCTTCTGTCATAGCTAATGCCCCGGGTAAGTCCTGGAACAGCCTTATCATCTCCTCGTCCGACTTAAGGTACTGCTCTACGGTGCGGCACCCTTGTAGCTGGGAGACCGGGATATTCCGGTCAATAGCGTTGAGCAGCTCCTTGACCCGGTACTCCTCCATTTCGGCGTAGTGTACGTTGTTGGTAGCCACCACGGGCATCCCTTCTTCCCCGGCAAAGCCGGCAAGCCAGTGGCTGGCGGACATTACGTCCCTAGAGGGATAGCGGATGAGCTCCACGAAAAAGTCGTCCTCGAATATCTCCCTGTAGAAACGTGCGGTTTCCTTCGCCTGTTCATTCTTACCCTTATCAATAAAAGCCGGTATCTCACCCCGGCTGCAGCCGGACAGGGCTATGAGACCGTCGTGGAATTTCCCTAGCATCTCCCTGGTTGTGACAGGCTGCCTGCGCCGGTTGGACAGGTGGGCCTCCGTCAGCAGCCGGCACAGGTTGGAGTAGCCTTTCCTGTCCTTACAGAGTAGGGTCAGGTGGTAGCCGCCTTCAAGGTCAATCTCGGCGCCTATGATAGGCTTTATCCCTAGAGCCCTGGCCTTTTCGTAAAACTTGACGGCGCCGGTCAGCCGGTTGTGGTCGGTAAGCGCCATGGCCGGCATGCCAAGCACCTTCGCCTTCTCCAGGAGCCTGTCCAGGGAAGAGGCACCGTCGAGAAAGCTGTACTGGGAGTGGACATGGAGATGAACAAAACCCATTTTGATACCCTAGTCTAGGACCCGGTGCAGGAACCATTCTTTGCCCAGCCGGTAAAGCTCGTAGGTTCCCGTGCTGGAGTTGGTAGCGGTAACACGCACAAAAAAGCGCGCTGCCTTACCGTTCCACCACTCGCCGGGCTCCCGCCACCAGCCAATAACCTCGTTTATCCGGTAAAGGCGTTTCCTCCAGATAAAAGCGTCTATAGCGGATTCTTCTTTTCCGTGCACCCTGACCGGTTCACCGATAAGCTTGGACATCTAACTGGCTCCAATAGGGAAGGGGAATATAATTATACTAGAACAAATGTTCCATTGTCAAGGGGTTTTTGGCGGAAAATTAGTTTAATGTCGTATAATTATCCTGATGAAAAACAGCGAAACGTCCGTCCAGGCTAAAATATACATAGGCACCTCCGGCTGGTCCTACCCCAAAGGGGAAGGCACCTGGAAAGGCCATTTCTACCCATCAGGCAAGATAAACGAGCTGGAGTACTACAGTCAGTTCTTCAACACGGTGGAAATCAACAGCTCATTCTACCGGCCGCCTAATCCCGGCTATGTGTATAACTGGGTCAAGCGGGTCCCCGAAGATTTTCTATTCACCGTCAAGCTCTGGCAAAAGTTCACCCATCCCAAGATGTACCAAGAGGCTACCGGTGAGGTGGCGACAATATCACAGGATGACGTTGACCTTTTCAAGCGCAGCCTCGAGCCGCTGGCCAGATACGGTAAGCTGGGGGCTTTGCTAGCACAATTCCCGCCGAGCTTCAAGAATGACGGTTTTGGGAAACAAATACTTACCGCAGTTATCAAGACTTTCAATGAGTACAGGCTGGCAATTGAACTAAGACACCGGAGCTGGAGCGACGATGAGAACACCGCCTGCTTTCTGAGGGAAAACAACGTTAGCTGGGTGAAGATTGATGAGCCGAAGTTCCAGTCTTCAATATCCGCTGAGGTACCGGTAACCTCGGATATGGCTTACTTCCGCTTTCACGGCAGGAATAAGGAGATGTGGTGGAAAGGGGATAGCGAGACCCGCTACAAATATCTTTATTCAGCTGAAGAGATACACGAGTTGGCAGAACAAGTCAGAGCTGTATCCGGTGAGGCGCAATACACCTTCACTCTATTCAACAACCACTGGCAGGGATACGCCCCGCATAATGCAATGGATATGATGAGAGCTCTGCAATTACCCTTCAAAGAGCTACCAATGCAGGTTCTTATGGATGATGATAGCACTAAACCTTAAACACGACGATACTGGCGATTGTAGTTTCAATGGGGAAGAGGCCTAATCCTCTATCCAATATTCTACTTTCACCTCGA
>CAYPYL010000079.1:0-5777 GCA_964414605.1 uncultured Dehalococcoidaceae bacterium | reverse complement strand
GGAGGAGTCGATGCCGCCGGCACAGGCAACACCGATACCGCCCAGTTGAGATGGTTCAAGGTTATTTTGCATTAGAACGTGCTCTATTGCGGAGCAGATCCTGGCGACAACCGGCTCGACGCCTTCATCGGCGAGAGTAGGGCGGACATCACTGGACAGCATCTCGAGCGTGTGAGAAAACAGGGCGGTCATTATCTTGGTGCCGCCGATATCGACAGCCAGGATGAGTGCGTCTTGCTTTGCGGTCATGTTATTACTACTTTATCCTATTTCGTTAATTTGTCAAGCTGAAACAGCGCCTCTCTGCCCCAGTTCCGCAAATAAAATATTCAGGGCAACCTCCCCCTCCAGCCTGCCCGTCTTGATGGAGATATCCGTCTCCAGAATCTTATGGTACACCTCGCGCAGCCTGGCGGTAGAATACCTTTCCGCCTGGTCCCAGGCTTTACGTAAAACAAAGTCGGAAGTCAGCCCCAGTTTGCTTTGAATATCCGCGCGGGTCTTTTTCCGCCCCCTCATCTCCTTGATTAGAAAGATAATCCTGACCTGCCGGGAAAGCATGACCAGAACCTGGGCGGGAGCCGCCCCCTGCTTGAACAGCTGCTGCAGCAGCTCCTGGGCGGCGCCGACCCTGAACTCGAGGACGGCGTCAATCATGGCGAAGATATTGGCTTCCTGGGCGTAACTCACCACCTCTCTGACATCTTCTTCCTCGATGCGGCGTCCGTCCGCGAAGGAGACAAGCTTATCCACCTCGTTGGACATGGTCCAGAGGTCATTGCCCACGAACCTGCCAAGCAGGCTTACCGCCTGCGGGGATATGCTACCCCCGGCTTTTTTTACCCGCTGTGTAATCCACTGTGCCAGTTGAGTGCCTTTCAGTAGGGGGAAGGACTGTATCCTGGCAAGAGCGGAAAGCTCGCGCAGCAGGGGGTTGCCGGCCTTCACCACGCCTCCTGTGATGACCAGCTCCGTGAATCCCGGCAGTCCTTTCATGCAATCGGCTATGGCTTTATACTTTTCCGGCTGGGCCGACTGACCGGATGATTTCTTGCGTCCCTTTTTGTTGCCGCCGGAAAAGCGTTCGAACAGGCCTTCGACGATAACGAGGCGTTTTTCCGAAAGGAAGGGTACCGTCTCGCAGGCGCTTTTCAGCTGCTCTATCGTCATCTGGCGACCGTCAAGTAGGGTGGTATTGGACATTAGGGCGTCGGCGTCGCCGATGCCTCTTTTAATATCTTCAAGCGCCTGGCGGATGGAAAAATCGTCCTCGCCGATAAGAACGTGCAGCAACTGGTATCCTCCGGGGAGAGTTTATCCATTTTACCATACCGGCGGCGAATGGGTAAGGTTGACAAAAAATCGCCGTTAATGAATAATCGCACTAAGAAACACCGGGCCGTCAGGCAAATCGCTAAAATCAAGAGGTGAACAAAAATGTCGGAAATCCCTGATGAAGGCGTCGTGACCGAAGAATTAAGGAAACTGGCAGGAATCGCCACGGATATGCAGATGGCCAGTAAAATAAGGACGCAGGCTATCAACCAGCTCAGCGAGATGGCCTCGCACGAAGCGCTGCTCGTTCTGCTCAACCTGGCCGCCAACGATAAGTTGAACATCGACGAGAGGGAACTGGCCCTCAAGAAAGCCCGCGATATAGTTAAGAAAGGCCGCTGATAGCCAGTCGCGGCTGACAGCACGGCGTACTGATGAGTATCAACATCGGCATCATAGGTCTGCCCCAGAGCGGCAAGACGACCGTCTTCAACGCGCTGACCGGGGGCAAGGTGGACACAGCTGCCCACGACAGGGACGGGCTTTCCCCGCACGTCGGCATTGCCAAAGTCCCGGAGCCGCGTCTCAAGGCACTGGGTGAGATGCTTCACCCGCAAAAAATCGTCCCCGCCGAAGCAAGATACATCGACGTGGGGGCATCCGTCAAAACGCTGGCCGCGGACAAGGGCATCGGCGGCGAGCTGCTGAATCAACTCAATACCGTCGATACGCTCATCTGCGTCGTACGTGCTTTTCCCGACGACAGCATCCCCCACCCCGAAGGCAGCCTCGACGTCCGCAGGGATATCGGCTCCCTCAACATGGAACTGGTCTTCTCCGACCTGGCTATCATGGAGAGAAGGCTGGAAAAACTGGAGACATCCCTTAAAAGCGCCAAACCGAACGAGCGCCAGACTTTCCTCCAGGAAAAAGATATCCTGATGCAGTTTAAAGTAGAGCTGGAAAACGATAGACCCATCCGTGAACTGGTGCTGGAGCCGGCCGCCTCCAGGCTTATCGCCAATTATCAGTTCCTCACCGCCAAGCCTCTCCTTATCGTAGTAAACATCGGCGAAGAGCAGCTGCCCCGTGCGGCTTCCCTGGAAGAGGAGCTGAACAAAGAGTACGCGGGTGGGAAATGCCGGGTTATCGCCATCTGCGGCAAACTGGAAATGGAACTGGCGCAGATGGAAGAAGAAGAGGCACAGGAATTCCGCGCTGATTTCGGTATTACAGAGGCGGGGCTGGAGCGGGTAATAAAAGTATCCTACGAGCTTTCCGACCTCATTACGTTTTTCACCATAGCCTCCAACGAGGTGAGGGCGTGGTCCATCAGGAAGGATACCACCGCCCTTAAAGCCGCCGGTAAGATTCATACCGACATGGAGAAAGGGTTCATCCGCGCCGAGGGGATAGGATTTGAAGACCTGGTAAGGTGCGGCGGCATCGCCGAGGCTAAAAAACAGGGTCTGCTCCGGCGTGAAAGCAAGGACTACATTATCCGGGACGGAGACGTTATTACCTTTCTCTTTAACGTGTAGTTTTAATATCTTTAGCCCTGCGCACCAGCAGTTTCAGGCCGTCCTCGCCCACCACCACTATCTCTTCTCCCGTTTCGATATCGCCTTCTTCCGAAGCCGCTCCCCAGGTTTCTCCCTTGATTCTCACCATACCTTCCGGCGCCAGTTTGCCGGAGGCCTTGCCCCTGGTACCGACCATCGATGGCAGCCCTGCCGTCACCTGTCTTTTTAACGTCCATGTGGTGAAAAAAAAGAGCCAGATACTGAACGCGCCCCAGGCTACCATCACGCCGATAACCGCCTGAAAAGACAGATAAATATCGAACTCCGGAAGAAGCCAGTGCCATATCGCCCAGATGGCGAATTCTTCCAGCGAGGTGCTTACGATTGCCAGCACAAGCCTGGCCCTGGTTAAAGTACTCATTTCACCAGGTTTATTATAGCAGGATGAAGTTATTATTTTAATTCTGCCCGCTATTACTAAAAATATCCTTAAAAATTCCATGAATTATTTAAAAAATGTGTCACCGGACTTGACAAGCTATATATTAAAGTGATATCCTTATTATTTGTAGTAATGCCCCAAGTGTTTGTTATTTTGACCTTCCCAGGCTTATATGTCCGTTGTATAACTGTATATACACGTACGTCTTAGCCCCTTAAGACAGTGTAAAAACACTGGAATTTTTGCGTTTTTCTAAGGAGTGAAGATGGTTTTAACATCGCCGATACCCACACCCGGATCAAAGCCCCCGATGACACGTAAATCTTATGCCAAGCTGCCCAATGTCCTGGACGTACCCAATCTGATTAAGGTACAGCTTGATTCTTTCCAGAGGTTCCAGGAAGAAGGGCTGAAACAGCTGCTTGAAGAGATATCTCCTATCAAGGACCTTACCGGTAACAGGCTGGAGCTCGCCTTTATCGCTTACGAGTTCCGCGAACCGCGCCCGGGACATTCCGAGCAGGAATGCCACGAACGTGACCAGACATTTTCCGCTCCCCTGTACGTTAAGGTACGGCTGCTCGTTAAGGAAACCGGTGAGATTAAAGAGCAGGACCTGTTCTTCGGCGATATCCCCCTGATGACCGCAAAAGGCACTTTTATTACCAGCGGCGCCGAAAGGGTGGTCGTCAGCCAATTGCTGCGTTCTCCGGGTGTTTATTTTACCTGTGAAGAAGAACCTGTTTCCGGGCAGGAATTATGCCAGGCTAAACTGATACCGACGCGCGGCGCCTGGCTCGAGTTCGAGACAAGCAACCGCAACGTAATATCGGCGAAAATTGACGGCAAACGTAAAATCCCCATCACCACTCTCCTGCGCGCCATCGGCTACGGTAGTGATGAGGAACTGCTAAGCCTGTTCAAAGACGAGGACAAGTCCGAACGTAATTACATCAGCAAGACGATGGAGCGCGAGCCTCTTATCAAGGATGAAAAAGAGGCGTTATTGGATATCTACAAAAAGCTGCATCCCGGCGAGATGCCTTCGCTGGATAACGCCAGGAAACTGATAAAGAATTTGTTTTTCGACTCGGCCAGGTATGACCTGGGTACCGTGGGACGGTACAAGCTCAACAAGAGACTCGGGCTGGATGTCAGCCTTAAGGAGCGCACCCTGACCCGGGAAGACATCGTCGAAATAGTGCGTCATATCATCATGATTGACAACGGGCAGGACCACGGCGACGATATCGACCACCTCGGCAACCGCCGGGTACGCACCATCGGCGAGCTGGTACAGACCCAGTTCCGCATCGGCTTCCTGCGCCTGGAACAGGTAGTCAGGGAACGCATGAGCATCATCGGCACCGAAGCGGTGACCCCCAGTGCCCTGGTCAATATCCGGCCCATCGTGGCCGCCGTGAGGGAATTCTTCGGCGGCTCGCAGCTATCGCAGTTCATGGACCAGACCAATCCGCTAGCGGAACTGACTCATAAGCGCCGGCTTTCGGCCATGGGACCCGGCGGCCTGTCACGCGAGCGAGCCGGGTTCGAGGTCAGAGACGTCCATTTCTCCCATTACGGACGCATCTGCCCCATCGAGACGCCGGAAGGCCCAAATATCGGCCTCATCGGGTCGCTGGCTACATACAGTATTATTAACGAGTATGGCTTTATCGAAACGCCGTACCGCAAGGTTATCAGTGAGGTAGGAAACAAGGACGAGCACCTGGTCGGCAGGACGGTTACAGAGGATATCCTCGATGCGAAAGGCACCACCCTGGTAAAAGCGGATAAGGTTATTACCCCGCAGCTTGCCGACAAGGTGGCTAAGCTAAAGTCCCGGAAAATAAAGGTTGTGCCTTATGTGTCCGACGAAATCATTTATCTCCCCGCGGACGAGGAGGACAAGTATGTCATTGCCCAGGCGAACGCCCTACTGGACGAAAACAACCAGTTCAAAGAAAAGAGGGTAGAGGCAAGGCTGGGCGACGGCTACCTGCTGGAAACACCGGAAAAGATGCAACTGATGGACGTTTCACCCAAGCAGGTGGTCAGCGTTGCCACTGCACTGACACCCTTCCTGGAGCATAACGATGCCAACCGCGCCCTGATGGGTGCCAACATGCAGCGCCAGGCGGTACCTCTCCTTTGTCCCGAAGCGCCGCTGGTGGCTACTGGCATGGAAATAGAAGCCGCCAAGCACAGTCGGCAGGTAGTCTTTGCGGAGAATGCCGGCGTCGTAACGGGGCTCGCCGGCAGAATCGATGAGAAATTTAACACGAAGTATAAAATCGAAATCACGCGTGACGACGGCGAAAAAGATATCTACGAACTGATGAAGTTCGTGCGCACTAACCAGGGCACCTGCATTAACCAGCGGCCCCTGGTGAATAAAGGCGACCGTATCGAAGTCGGCCAGCTGCTGTCGGATAGTTCCGCCACCGAAAACGGTGAGCTGGCGCTCGGGCAGAATGTGACAGTGGCTTTTATGAGCTGGGAAGGCTATAACTTCGAGGATGCCATTATCTTGAGCA
>CAYPYL010000078.1:0-5791 GCA_964414605.1 uncultured Dehalococcoidaceae bacterium | reverse complement strand
AAGGAGTGAGGTCTTTGCCCTCAATCCAGTGGCGGTAGGTCCTCGGCTGGTAAGTGTTTTCTTTCACGCACTAAAAATGCACTTCCATCGCCCGGGGCGGGCAGGCGGGAATGCAGAGTCCGCAGGCGATACATTTCTCGTTATCGAACAGCACTTCCCTCGTCTTGGGGTCGACCCGGAATGCGCCGGCAGGGCAGACGGTAACACAGGCCCCGCAGTTGGTGCACCTTTCTTCGTTCCGCGTCACGTCCTGGCTAAGAGACTGAATCTTGACGCCGGCCTTGATGAGGAAATTAACGCCCTTATCATACTCCTTCTGGTTTCCCTTAAGCTCCAGGACCAGCAACCCTTCCTCCTCGGGCGTTATGGAAGCCTTGAGGATATTGAACTCAAGGTCGTAGTCCTTGACCAGACGGTATATTATCGGTCGCTCCACCAGTCGCCTGGGGAAACGTAATACGATTCTTTTAGAAACTGCCATTCTTCTCTCTAACTTCTCCGGTTAATACTCGATTGGGCGCTCTTTGAGCGACTTAAAGACCGTGCCGGAATCCGTGCCGGGCAGCGGCTGTACCGCCTCGGAGAGCAGGAACCTGCCGGTCTGTATCCACTCCTTGAGCGTGACCGCTATTTCCACCGCCCTCGGGTAGCTGGAGCGGGAGGCAGTAGGCACGTCTTTCCCTTTTATTTTTACCTTGCCGCTTTTAAGCTCGGCATAGCTAACCTCGGCCAGTTTATCCGGCTTGAGGTTGGGGAAGGCATCCGAATAGTCTATTACCGGCGCCAGTATATCCGCATCGGTTACCGTGGTATACTCCAGGATTTCCTCGTCCAGTATGGGAATCGGCACGCCCACCCCGACGGTCAGGCTGCACCCGTAACCCAGCACGCTGGTCCCGACCAGCCAGCGCGGGCTCATCTGCTTCAGGTCGCCGATGACCGCCAGCGTGCCGGCGCCTTCTTTAGGGATACCTTTCTCCGTGCGGGGTACGGTGGGGTTATGCTGCGTACCCTGCCAGGCAACAAAGCCGATACCGCCCCCCAGGAATATCTTCGTGCCGATGCCTATCGTTTTATAGTAGGGGTCGTTGAACAGCGGCGAAAGCTGCCCCGCCGATGAATAGTTGGCGTTGCCTATATCCGGTTTCAGCACGCCCATGTAGGTGTATATCGTCTTATTCGAGCAATTTACGGCCACGTTATAGTTCTGGTAGGCGTTCCTGATGTTGAAAAGCACCGCCTCGTTAAGGTCTTTGATGTTTATCAGCGTTTCCAGTCGTTTGCGCGGATAGCAGTCCGTGCCGAAAGCCGTGGCTACCAGCCGTATGTCTTTACCCGCCACCAGCTCTTCGATAACGTGCCCGCCGCCGTAGTTGAATTCGCCGGGATATACCCGGTTGCGCGGGTCGTCATCAGGCAAAGCATTAGCCCCCAGGAACAGGTCGGCCGCTGCCAGTCCCGTATAAGCCGGCACGTCGTTCAGGTAAGCCCGGCCGCCGCCGAGTTTAAAGCGCGGGCTGGTATGGCCAATGTTAAAATACGCACCGGAAGAACACATAATCCCGAAGGTACCCGTGGTGACTATGTCCACTTCCTGCGCCGCCTTCTTAACGCCTTTTTCCCGGGCAACGCCGATTATCTCTTCGGCGGTAAAGACCACGGCCTTGCCTGCTTTAATCTTTTCGTTTATCTCCGCTATTGTCCTGGTCACGAAACCGTTCCCCTTTTCCCCTTAATGAATACCAGTGGGATTACATAACATTCTAGCAGAGTTTATGCCCAAATACAACCGGGAGTTATGATTATGTTGAAGCGCCTACTGGTATAAGCTATAATCAGAAGTGAAGGCATCTGCCAACGAGGAGATAACTTTTGTTCAGGACTCATTCCTGCGGCGAATTAAGGAAAGAGCACATCGGCAGTGAAGTATCTCTGGCCGGCTGGGTAAACCGGCGGCGCGACCACGGCGGGCTTATTTTCATCGACCTGCGCGACCGTGAGGGAGTCGTCCAGACGGTGTTCAATCCGGAAATTTCATCTGCCAGCCTGAAGACCGCCGAGGACATGCGCAATGAGTACGTCGTCAAGGTAACGGGCGAGGTGGCAGCGCGACCAGCAGGTACCGAAAACGCCAGGATACCCACCGGCGAAATAGAGGTAATCGTCAAGGACACCGAGATACTCAATCCCGCCCGGACGCCTCCTTTCTACATCAATGAAGAAGTGGACGTCGACGAAAACCTGCGACTGAAATACCGCTACCTGGACCTGCGGCGACCCCGCATGAAAGAAAATTTGCTACTGCGCCACCGCGTTGTCAGGTTTATACGTGATTTCCTCGATGCGAGGGGGTTCGTCGAGGTGGACACGCCGATATTCGTGAAAAGCACCCCAGAAGGTGCGCGTGACTACCTGGTGCCGAGTCGCCTCAATCCCGGCAGGTTCTACGCCTTACCCCAGTCCCCCCAGCAAATCAAGCAGCTACTGATGGTGGCGGGGTTCGATAAATACTACCAGCTTGCCCGCTGTTTTCGCGACGAGGACAACCGCGCCGACCGGCAGCCGGAGCATACCCAGCTCGACTTCGAAATGAGCTTCATTACGCAGGATGACATCCTCGCCTTAATCGAAGAGCTTTATACTGCCCTGGTCCGGACCGTAAAACCTAACTTGCGGATGATAAAGCCTTTCCCGAGACTCACCTATACCGAAGCCATGGAACGGTACGCCTCCGATAAACCGGACCTGCGCTACGGACTGGAAATAGCCGACCTGACCGATATCGCCGAAGGGACCGATTTTGCCATTTTCCGTAAGGCGATTGATAACGGGGGTAGGGTAAAAGGCCTGACTGCCCAAGGCTGCGGTGAGTACAGCCGCCACCAGCTGGATGAACTGAACAAACTCGTCCTCGGCGCCGGCGCCGGGGGGCTGCTGACCATTTCACTGGGGAGCAGGGGAGGGGAACTGGACAGCCTGACACTGGAGGATATAAAGTCCGTGGCAGCTAAATTCCTGACCCTGGAACAGGTCAGGGAAATGGCCGGGCGCTGCGGGGCGAACAAAGGAGACCTCCTGCTTATCGTCGCCGGGGAACCGGAGAAAATATACCCGGCGCTGGACACGCTACGCCGCGAAATGGCGCACCTCCTGGAACTGCCCGAACCGGATACCCTTGCCTTTGCCTTCATCTATGATTTTCCGCTTATCGTTAAGAACAACGAAACGGGCGGATGGGAGGCGGCCAATAACCCCTTCACCAGCCCTAAGGACGAGGATATCCCCCTCCTGGACAGCGACCCGGGCAAAGTACGCGGGAACAATTACGACCTCGTCTGCAACGGGTGGGAGCTTGCCAGCGGCAGCATCAGAATACACCGGGCGGAGCTCCAGAGGAAGATATTGAAAATACTGGGCTATGACGATGACAGTATATATAGCCTTTTCGGGCATATGCTGGAAGCCTTCAGCTTCGGGGCGCCTCCTCATGGCGGGCTCGGCGCCGGCATCGACCGTCTGATGATGGTCTTGACCGGTGAGGAGAATATCAGGGAGGTTATCGCCTTCCCCAAGAACCAGAACGCCGTAGATTTAACCTTTGACGCGCCCTCGCCGGTTAACGAGAAACAACTGGCCGAATTGCACATAAGATTGCGGGAAGAAGACTAGCCAATCGGGAGGAATTTTGAAAGTAACGAAAGAGAAAGAAGAGAACCGCCAGGCATTTATCACCGTCGAGATGGAACCTGCGGAGATGGAGACGGCCATGCAGGACGCTTACCTCCGCCTGGCGCCGAAAGCGAATATCCCCGGCTTCCGCAAGGGCAAGGCACCGCGGGCGATAGTGGAAAGACACCTGGGCAAACCCAAGCTCCTGGAAGAAGCGCTGGACCGTCTGCTTCCCCAGGCCTACGAGCAGGCCCTCAAGGAACAGGAAATAATACCTTTTGCACAACCCGACGTGGAAATCACCCAGACCGACCCCCTGATATTTAAAGCGATTGTGCCTTTAACACCTTCCGTAGAACTGGGAGACTACCAGGGAATCAGAATCACGCCGGACCCGGTTGACATAACGGATGAAAATGTCAACGCCGTCTTCGAAGAACTGCGCCATCAGCACGCTACCTGGGAGCCTGTTGACAGGCCGCTGGACTACGATGACCTGGCCGTTATAGACATCAACGGCACGGTTGAGGATAAACCTTACGTCCAGAAGATAGGGGCGCAGATCCAGGTTTTGAAAGACCTGATGTCCCCCGCGCCGGGATTCTCCGACCAGATAGTAGGCATGAATAAAGAAGAGGAAAAGGAGTTCACCCTTAGCTTCCCGGAAGACTATCCCAACGACAAGGTGGCCGGTAAGGAAGGACGCTTCAAGGTAAAGCTCACCGAAATCAAAAAAGAAACACTCCCTGAAATCAACGACGGGTTCGCCGGGCAGGTCTCTCCCGACTTCAAGACCGTGGATACGCTCCGCGAGGAAGTGGTCAAAAGCCTGGAGGTGAGAGCCGAGGAGAGCGTTCGCATTGACTTCGAGGAGAACGTGATAAACGAGACCATAGAACGCTCAAAGGTGGAATACCCGCCGGTTCTTATAGAACTGGAGATAAACCGCATCCTTAATGAGCAGTTTAGGCGGCTCCAGGCGGCCGGCAGGAGCATGGACGATTACCTGAAAAGCAGCGATAAAACAATGGAGCAGCTGCGTGAAGAACTCCGTCCGGTGGCGACGAAAAACGTCACCGCCTCGCTGGTAATGAGCAAGGTTGCCGAGGCGGAAAAAATCGAGGTCACCGAGGAGGATATCGAAAACGGTATCGCCAACATGACCCGGGGCGCCGGAGATGATAAAATAGACGAACTGCGCAAACTGCTGGATACCGAGCAGACCCGCGAATCGCTAAAGCAGTCGCTGAAAACGCGCAAGACCATCGAGCGACTGGCGGAAATAGCCAAAACGACCGAAGACACCAAGCAAGCAGTCAAGACAAAGACCAAGACGACGAAGAAGAAAAAGGAGGAGGAAAAATGAATATCTATCCCAGTAACGTAATACCAATGGTAATCGAGAGCGGCGCCAGGGGCGAGCGGGCCTTCGACATATACTCACTTCTCTTGAGAGAGCGCATCGTCATGATGGGCATGCCCATCAACGACCAGGTGGCTAATGTCATCATCGCCCAGCTGCTCTACCTGGAGCGCGAAGACCCGGACAAGGACATAAGCCTGTATATTCACTCGCCGGGTGGGGTTATCAGCGCCGGACTGGCCATCTACGATACCATGCAGCTTATTAAACCGGATGTATCCACCATCTGTGTCGGGCTGGCCGCCAGCATGGGTACGGTACTTCTCTGTGCCGGGGCCAAGGGCAAACGCTACGCCCTGCCCAACGCCACCATCCACATGCACCAGGCCAGTAGCGGTGTCCAGGGGCAGGCGGCAGATATGGTCATTGCCGCCCGCGAGATTACGCGGCAGCAGGATACCATCAAGGATATCATCGTAAGGCATACCGGCCAGTCCATGAACAAAGTAACACATGACATGGACCGCGACTACTATCTTAATCCCGAGCAAGCGGTGGAATACGGCATCATCGATGAAGTCCTGAACAAGCCATCCGATACCAAGGAAGAAAAGCCCAAGAAAGCCAAGAAATAAGCGGCGAATAACCGATTGGCCGAATAAATTACGGGGTGCTCACGTCAACTGCCCCTTGACCATCTCATCTATCTCGGCGGAGAGGTCATAGCCATTGATAGGGCGGCCGGCAGCGTCGACGACC
>CAYPYL010000077.1:0-5840 GCA_964414605.1 uncultured Dehalococcoidaceae bacterium | reverse complement strand
GTGATGTAATCGGGAGGAGGTAAAGAGATGGACCTAAATGCACTGCACAAGCTGGGATACGGTATGTATATCATCGGCGCGCGCAAGGGTGACAAACTCAACGGTCAGGTCGCCAATACCGTGTTCCAGATAACCTCCGAACCGCCCACTGTGGCGGTGAGTATCAACAAAAGTAACCTGACGCACGAATATATCATGGCCAGCAAGGCCTTCTCCGCCTCGATTCTCCACGAGCAAACACCCCTGCCCTATATCGGCAACTTCGGTTTTAAGTCCGGGAGAGATGTGGATAAACTCAAGGGCATGAATTATAAAATAGGTGATACGAAAGCCCCCGTGTTCCTCGACCATGCCACGGCCTATCTCGAAGCGGAAGTTATCCAGCACGTTGATGTCGGCACGCACACTATCTTCATCAGCAGGATAGTGAACGCCGAAGTACTTACGCAAGACAAGTGCATGACTTACGAGTATTACCACGAGGTCAAGCGCGGTACCACTCCCAAGACTGCCCCCAGTTATATCGCTAAGGAAAAAGGAGGCAAAAAGTAAAGATGGACAAGTATGAATGCACCGTTTGCGGCTATATCTACGACCCGGAACAGGGGGACGCCGATGGTGGCATCGCCCCGGGGACGCCTTTTGAAAAAATCCCGGACGACTGGGTATGCCCGGTCTGCGGGGCCGCCAAGAGCGAGTTCAAGAAAGTAAAAGAATAAGTGTCATTATGATAGAAAATCTAAGTCAGGAACAGCTGGCCGCGATACTGGAGACGATACCGGTCGATATCTCTTTCGTCGATGAAAACGATATAGTAAAGTTCTGGAACAAGCACGAGACGAGAGCCTTCAAGCGCCCCAGCGCCGCCCTCGGCAGGACCGTGCAGGAATGCCATCCGCCGAAGAGTGTTGATAATGTCAACCATGTCCTGAACGACCTTAAAAGCGGCAAGAAAGACTTCACCGAGTTCTGGATCGACCTGAAAGGGCGTAAGGTTTACATACTCTATTTCGCGGTGCGTGATAAAGAAGGCAAGTACCTCGGCACGCTGGAGGTCGGCCAGGATATAACGGACATCAAAAAGATTGAGGGCGAAAAGAGACTGCCGGAAGCCTAGTGATTTACCGAGATGAAGCAATGGGTACGCAACTACATACTGTTTATCATCATGCTGCTGCTGGCGCTTTTCCAGGCGGTATCCGGTTTCGTCCTCTGGCTGGTACTGCCCCACGGGCAGGGCTACCGGGGAGGCAGAGGCCTGGAGCTGGTAGAGAATTCCTTCTTATGGACGAGGGATACCTGGATTGACCTGCACGACTGGACGGCGGTAGCGCTGCTGGCAATATTAGTCATACATTTAGTACTCCACTGGAAGTGGATAATTTATATGACCAGGAAGTCCCTGAAACCGGATACATAAAGACGGAGGTGAAAAATGGACAGAGAGAAAATTGTCGAATTACTGAACCTCGACCTTGAAAACGAGCACGGTGCTATTATCCAGTACCTGACGCATGCCTATTCCATGGGCGAGGGGGAGATGTCATGCGAGATTGAGGCCATGGCACGCGAAGAAATGCGCCACCTGGACTGGCTGGCGGAGACTATAGTGGAGCTGGGCGGCCAGCCCAGTCTCAAGAGAGGGAAGATGAACATGGCTGGCAAGGAAGTCCCGGAATGGATGGAGAACGATGTCGGGCTGGAACAGGGCGCTATCGACCAGTATAAAGAACACATCGAGGCGATTGACGATGCCAGGATAAAAAGACTGCTGAAGCGTATCCTGGCCGATGAAGAAGCGCACCGGGGTAAGTTCGAGCACTTCGTCGACAAATCAAAGAGGGAAGGCCTCAAAGACGTCAGAGGCGACCGCCAGGACAGCGTCACCAAGACATTGAACTGGGGTATAGAACATGAGTACACGGTAATTCTCCAGTACCTGTTCCAATCTTATATGACCGGTAATGCCGAGGCCAGGAAGCAGCTGGAAGACCAGGCCATTAACGAGATGCAGCACCTCGGCTGGCTCGCCGAGGAGATGGTCGACGGCGGCGGCAACCCGAAAATCGAGCATACCACTCCCGACCAGTCTAAAATCACGACAGATATGCTCAACGCGGACATCAAGATTGAAAAGGAAGTCGCCGAGGCTTATGACAGGGCCGCCAGTAAAGCTGACGATGCCGGCCTCAAAGAACTGCTCATACGCATCAGAGATAACGAAAGATATCACATCGATGTCTTTAAAGACCTGCTTGAAAATGAGGAAAAGGATAAGAGCCCGGGGATTGGCGGCGTTAATTTACCCGATACCGGAGGGTAGGTTTGGGGAATTTCGTAGAAGCTGGCAAGGTCAGTGAATACAACGAGGGGATTAAGAAAAAGGTCCTGGTCGGGGGGCAGGAAATACTGCTGGCCAGGGTCGATGGCAGGTTTTACGCCGTCGGTAACCGCTGCCCCCACATGGGAGGCGAACTCGCAGCGGGGCAGCTCAAAGGGACCATCATTACCTGTCCCCTTCACGGCTCGCAGTTCGATATCACCGACGGGCGTAATGTCCGCTGGCTTAAGGGTTCGGGATTTTTATCGGCGGTAAGTAAAGCTATCAAACCGCCACGTCCGCTTACCGTATATAACGTCAGGACTGACGGCGAAACGATATTGATAGAGGTCTGAAATACCGGACCGCACGTCTTCTGGAAAACGGAGAAGGAGGTATCGGGGTATGTCTGTCTTATTCTCCGGCGGTGACCTTGTTAACATCGCCATTGATATCGAGCGAAGAGGCATCATGTTTTACGATATCATGGCTAAATCTACCGATAATGAAGATGCCCGGGCCGTTTTTGAAGGGCTTGTCGAAATGGAACGCGAGCATATCAGGATATTCGAGGACATGCTGGGAAAGCCCGATGCGTCCGGCTCGCAGGATGCCCCGTCGGGGGATTATAGCGATTATCTACAGTCGCTTATCGACGAAGCTGTTTTTTCCGACGACATGATTACCAGCGAAATGGCAACCCAGGCGGACAGCGATATCAAGGCGCTGGAACTGGGCATCAGCGCCGAAAAGGACTCCATACTCTTTTATTATGAGATGAGGGACATCATGCCGCGGAGTGCCGTCCCGGAGATAAACCGGATAATAGCCGAGGAAAAGTCTCACCTCCGGCAGCTCTCCGATATCAAGAAAAAGCTATCAGAGTCCTGATAGCGCGTGATTACACAATCAGCCTCTAGGCCGGATAGTGCCCGGCGGATTACCAATAGCACCTCTGTCGTGACTCCAGTAGGAATCATGTAATATAATACGTAGTGACGTACGTGTGTTCACGGAAGGTATGAAGGAGTTTTCTAGATGGCAAATAAGGTGATTATAGGGATACTGGTACTGCTGGTAATTATCGCGGGAGGCAACGGCTATTACTCCTACACACTCAAACAGGAAATCGATGACCTGGGCAGCCAGCTGGCGGCGTTTCAAATCGAGCAGGAGGACCGCATTTACGCGGTGAGTGATGAAATCAGGGAAGAAATGGCCGGCGGCCTCGGCGCGCTGGAGGGGCAACTGAACGAAGCTTGGGCTGATATAACCGCCCTGGACAGCGAACTGGGGGCGGTTGGCGACCGCATCTCCGGGGTGGAAGGAGAGATAGCCGGGATATCTGATGAGCTTGAAGACCTGGATGAGCGCCTCGGGGAGGCTGAAAGCGAGATATCGCGCTCCGTTTTTGATATTGGCGGGATATACGAGAGGGTAATACCGGCCGTGGTCAGGATTGCTAACGGGCTGAACATCAACGGCTCCGGGTTCTTATATGACGATGAAAGCCATATCGTTACCGCTTACCACGTCGTCGAATCACTCTCCCCTGTATACGTCATGATGCACGACGGCAGGGTTTTCAGGGCGACGACCGTGGGCTATTGTGAAATCAGCGATGTCGCAGTGCTGAAACTGGAAAGCTATCCCTCTATCGAGCCGTTAAAGACAGGCGACTCCGGCCTGATTAGAGTCGGTGACCCCGTTGCCGCCATCGGCAGCCCGGGGGATGTCGACGAGCCGCTGGGTCTCCGCGACACCCTGACCACCGGCATCATCAGCCAGTTAGACCGCTTCATTATGGTGGATGACAAGACAATTACCAACATGCTTCAGTTCGATGCTGCGGTGAATTTCGGCAACTCGGGAGGCCCCCTTTTCAACTCTACGGGTGAGGTCATCGGCCTGGTAACGGCCAGGATTGACCCGGTTCAGGGGGACGGTATTTACTGGGCGGTATCCGCCAATAAGATGAAACGGGTGGCCGATGCCATTATCACCGGTGGTTCTTTCGCCTATCCATGGATTGGCGTGGGTATAGCAGACCTGACTCCACAGGAGGTTGAAGAAATACCGCTGGAAACTGCCAACGGCGTACGGGTAACCGCGATATTCCCTGATAGCCCCGCCGACGTGGCCGGTGTCCAGTCGGGCGATATTATCGTGGCTCTCGGCGACATACCGGTCAGAGACATGGACTTTCTCACCTCCTACCTGGGCGAATTTATGAGCCCGGGGGATGACGTGGTACTGAATGTCATAAGGGGTGTTACCCCTATACAAATTACCATAGAGATAGGCACGCGCGAATATTAGTGTTTCGGCATTCGGCGGAAATATAAGTTTATCGGAGATATTGATTAATGAAGATAATCGGGCTGGCCGGGGGTATCGGGAGCGGTAAGAGCACCGTGGCCGGGTTCCTGGCGGAGCAAGGGGCGGCAATAATCGACCTGGATAAACTGGGACATGAGGTCTTAGAACAGAAGAAAGTCCGCGAACGACTCGTTAAGGAGTTCGGGGAGGATATCCTGGGTGGAGCGGGAGAAATCGACCGTGCCGTACTGGGCAGACTCGTTTTCAGCAGTCCCGGGGCGTTAGCGCGCTTGAACCGGGTGGTGCACCCGGTTATCGACGATAAGGTCGGGGTGAAGGCAGAGGAATACCGGAAGAAGGGAGTTAAAGTGGTCGTACTGGAAGCAGCGGCTATGGTTGAGGCGGAACGTACGCGGCTGGTGGATGAATTATGGGTGACTATTACTCCAGAAACAACGGTATTGAAGAGACTGACGGAAAAGAAGGGGTATGCAGAGGCAGAAGCGAGAGCGCGCATCAAATCGCAGATATCCAGCGAGGAACGCATTCAGCAGGCGGACGTGGTAATCGATACCGACTGTACGCTTGATGAACTCAAGGATAAGGTCGCTGAAGAGTGGCGGAAGCTGCGAGAACGAATACAATCGAGTTGACGCCTAGCTGTAAAACTGGTATAATGTTTCTTTTGGAGGCTTAAAATTTACGCTATTATTGAAACAGGCGGCAAACAGTACCGGGTAGCCGAGGGTGATACCATCAAGGTAGAGCGCTTGGAGACTGAAGAAGGCGGCTCCATCGAGTTGGACAGGGTATTGCTCATCGGTGATGGCGATAATGTGACCGTGGGTAAGCCGGCAATCGAAGGCGCCAGGGTGCTGGCCAAGGTTAACGGCAACGGCCGGGACGATAAAATAATCGTTTTCAAATATAAGCACAAGGTACGTTATCGCCGCAAGAACGGGCACCGCCAGCATTTTACCAGCTTGAGTATCGATAAGATACTTCCGCCGGGAGTGGAAGCTCCCAAACCGGCAAGGAAGAGAACCACCAGGCGTAAGAAGAAAGAGGCAACCGAAGATGGCGCATAAAAAAGGCGGCGGCACCAGTCGTAACGGTCGCGACAGCCAGGGACAACGACTCGGGGTCAAGAGGTTCGGCGGGCAGATTGTAAATGCCGGCACGATACTGGTACGCCAGCGCG
>CAYPYL010000076.1:0-5868 GCA_964414605.1 uncultured Dehalococcoidaceae bacterium | reverse complement strand
CGGCTCTATCCATCCCCGCCACGATTTTCTCGATGTTGAAGGGGTCCTCGCCGAGCAGCACCTGCGGCCCGTAGACTTTATTGATATTGTGCATGATGGAGTCCTGGCTTTCGCCCATGTACCAGGGGGACGTGTCACCGGTCTCGCATATGCCGGTTATCCCTTCATCCGTGTGTATCTTAACGACGACCGTATCAGCGCAATCGGCGGTACCTCCTCCCATCTTCATCGGTTTGGCGAAGCGTAACGAGACGGGTATACATTCAATCTTGGTGATTCTCATCTGAGTTCCTCCTGGTATGTATTAGTATATATGAAAGTAGAAGATAACGCCGGTCGACGCCCGGCATGTTACCGTGGAATTTTCAACCCTATATAACATCTTTATACAAGTTAAGTCAAATACTGTGACTTATATCACGGTATGCAGTTTATTATTAAGTGTACTATATTGGTAAGAGCGGATAAAGCCTGGTTCTTCTGGAGGTGTAAAGCATGGAAGCCAAATGCCCGGGACAGGATATACGGAACCTGCGGGCGGCGATGTACAGGTGCCCGAATTGCGGTAACGAAGTAGAGATGTTTTCCGATGAACTAAGAATCAAGTGTAAGAAGTGCGGAAATTACGTCTACAAAGAGCAGACTCCGTCCTGCATAGAGTGGTGCCCCTCGGCGAAGCAGTGCCTCGGCGAGGAGCGGTGGAAAGCCCTTACGGGTGGCTAAGAAGCGGCCAGTCTCCGGCCGATTGCGTAGGCATCGGCGAGGGCATCGGGGTGTTCCTTAATTTCGCCTTTTTTATCGACGCCCCTTATCAATAGTTCTTCCGTGTATTCGGCGTTAATCGCCTGGAAAAAGTATTTAATCGTCAGTTTAGGCCCGTCGAATAGTTTAGCGCCTTTGGTCGCCCCCACGGCGATGAATGCCCCCCGCTTTACGGGGATATCCAGATTTTTCAGGACGTACCGGCGTGCCCAGAGCGCCTGGCAGCGGCTTATCGGCAGCATAAGCTGGGCGCTGACCGTATAAAAGAAGATGGGAGAGGCCACGATAACCGCGTCTGCGTCCAGTATCTTCCGGTACAGGTCGTCCATGTCGTCCCGGATAGCACAGTTACCGTCCTTAAGGCACCCGTAATATTCTTTGCAGGGGGCAATTTTGAGCTTGTCCACGATTACTTTTTCGGTCTCCGCCCCCCCGTCATGCGCCCCCTTGAGCGCCTCATCAAGGAGAAGGTCGGTATTGCCCTTGAGGCGCGGGCTGCCCATGATTCCCAGGACTTTCAAATTACCTCCCGTCGACGAATAGCTTGCCTCCCTGGGCGACATTCTCCGTCTTAAGGTCTACGATTTCGATATTCACCGCCGCAGGCGGGCACTCGATGTTCTTGACGATTGCCTCGGTGACGTCTTTAGCCAGTCCCCGCTTCTGCTCGACGGTCCTGCCTTCGAGGATTTTTATGGTTACCAGTGGCATTTTTACCCTCCGTATAAATATATCTGGAAAGAGTTTAATGTTTTACGCGTGGGGAGTCAAATTTATCGTAAGGACGGGAATGAATCCGTCAGCGCCTTAAAGAAGTTTGTGTACGCAGTACCGTTCTAAAACCGCCGTACCTTGAGGACCATCGTCAGGATGATGACTAACGCCAGAATGATGGTGAACAGCAGTCCCCCGACCATGTAGATAATCCAGCCGGGTACGCTTAGTGACTGGTCCGGGACCGGTAAGGTGATACTAACCGGGGGAGGTTCGGTCGACGGCGGGGGTTGTATCTGCGCGGTCGATGGTTGGATGGGCTGGCTTGCCTTGGTAAAGGAGTGGGTAAGCTCTGATATGTTGTCCTCGGGGTAGGGTGGTAACGGCGACTCGATGTCCTGCGGAGCCGACTCCGTGGTAAAGACGCCGGAGGCGCTCCAGGGGCTGCGCGTGCTGTCGTTGATAGCCCTGACCTTCCAGTAATATGCCGTATCGTAATCAAGGCCGACATCACATTGCCAGGCATTGGTCGGGAGGGCGTATTCGTCGGTTCTGATGATGACGGGGCTGCTGAAATCGGTATCCGTAGATACCAGCAGTTCGTAGGCTTCCGCCCCGATTACCGCCGTCCACTGGAATATCGGTCTGACCGGAACACTGGTAGCCCCGGCGGCCGGGCTTTCCGGCTTGAGGGTGATGGCCTCGGTATCGAGGCTGGTGGTGAAAGACCGCTTCTCCGACCACGGGCCGGTTACCGGGGCGCTGGCCCGTACGCGCCAGTAGTAGGTAGCCGCCGGGTCGAGTGACGGCAGCCGGGCGGAACTGGCGGACGTAATCCCTGTAAATCCGTCCGGGACGGACGTTAAATCGGTATCACTATCGCATTGCCACTCGTAGCCGGTAGCTCCGTCCATCGTTTCCCAGTCCAGTATGATGTTCCTCACGGTGTGGTCGATGAGACTGCCGATGCCGGCTGCCCCGTTGTCCGGAGAAACTTGCGTCACCGGCGGTGTCAGGGTATCAATGAAGGTCATCAATCTTGTGTTCGCGGTATCTACCGACCATAAACGGTTGCCTGACCGCCATAGACCGGAAAGGGTAGCGCCGTCTTCCAGGCCGCGGGTGACCGTTCCAAAAGTAGGGCCGAGGGCATACGTGGGATTCAGGCAGCGTTCCATGCCGCCGTCAGCATCGCCGTTAGTGGCGTAAAGGGTTCCATCGTCGATGACGGTCAGTCCGTTAAGTATCGCATCGGCAGGCATGGTGCCGTCGATGCTTTCCCAGTCGGTACTTGTGCCGATGACGAAGCGGTAGACTCCGCTATCGGTATCATCACCGACGACATAGACGGTGCGGTTGCTATTAAAATCAGAGTCGAACGCCACGGTGACGGAGCCAACGATGGGTGAGGCGGTATCATCCCCGGGCAGGGACTTGAATGAAATGCAGTTGTCATCGGACCAGAAGACCCGGCCATCGGTATTCCCGACCAGCACGGTACCGTCCTTTTCGTACACGGGTGAAACGGCGATGGAGTGTAAAGACTGGTCGCCTGCCGGCGTGCCCTCGGAATAGGTAAAACCGCCGTTGTCAGATTTATAAACCATTCCGTGGCTGCCGTCGTAACCGCACGAAAGTATAGTATTTTCCCCCACTGTGGCCCAGGCATCGACGCTAAACCCGGCGCCGCTGGCGGGGTCGCAGTTGAACCTGATGCGGTAACTCTGGCCGTCGTCGGTAGACTGCCATACAGCGGGGCTGCCGTTGGCATCCCCGGCCACAAACAGTGTCCGGCATTCCTCGCCGTATTCCGGCGGCAGGCTTACCAGACTCATGCCGTCTACGGTGTCCAGGTCACTTGATAAAGTCCTTTCCCAGGTATGACCGCCGTCCCTGCGCCAGAGGCTGTGACCGTCTCCGAAGGAAAGCATAAAAATGGTGTTATCCCGCTCGTATCCGGGTGAAGGTGCCAAGTCGACGATGGTGCTTATGGAGGTATCGATTAAACTGACCTGGTTCCAGGTCAGGCCGATGTCCCGGCTCACGGAGAAAGCGCTCCCATCGCCGCTCGTGGCGGTATACATCAGGCCGGTGGTGGTGAAATCCGGCACTATAAACGCACCGGTTACGGATTCTCCGGTTGGCTCCTTACGATTTTTCGTCCAGTTAGTTCCGCCGTCGGTGCTGACGAAGGTCCGGGTGCAATCGGCGGCCCCGGCCAGCAGGACTGTAAAAGGGCTTTCCCCCCGGGCTGCCAGACAGCGGATATCGATGTTGCCGTACCCGTGCACCAGGCCGATATTCAGGTCGGTAACTATCGGCGTTGACGGCGCATTGCTACAGTCGATTTTATATACGTCTCCATTGCCCGTCCCGGTATCGATAGCCGCGAAGAGGGAACTGCTGCCGGAGGCGGGGTCACCGCTATAATCATCCGGGAAGACGATTGTTGCCGGGGCAGCCACCCTCACGGAAATGGGTATCCCGGAGTTATCCCTGTCCAGCCTGCCATATCCTGCGGTGTCACTCCATCCGGCATTGCCAACTTTAGCGGCGAAATAAGTATCGGTCTCATCGGTGATTATGGCCACAAGCTGCCGGTCATAGGTATAGTCGGAAGAAAAGGCCACGGCATATATGTCGTAATTACCAATATTGGTATCCACCCAGGCTGGAATAATGTCTGCTTTGTTCAGGGTATAGACGCCGCCGTACTCGCTGCTGTCCGTATCCCTGGTGCCTGCGACGATAATATCGCCGTTCAGCCAGGCGACATCGATTGATATTATTTCCACGTTACCGGTTCCGGCCCCGCCGGGACTAGCCGCCTGTTGCACAAAGGTCTTGCCGCCGTTGGTGGAACCGTAAATCGCCGAAGTGGTAGCGTAATAAACTGTACCGGCGTCATGGGGCGATGCGGCGATGTCTACAATCGTGTCCTGAACGCCGGTATGCACCCAGCCGGTGCCCCCGTTGTTAGATTTGTAAAGGGTATAAGTAAGTCCAAAGCAGCTGGCGTAGAGGGTGCCGTCAGGAGCCGTTATCAGGCGTCTGATATCAGAGCCGTCGGCCAGGACCCAGTCCCCCGCTTCGCCCTCGGTGGGAATACTGACTTTCGTCCATTTGACTGCTTCCGGGGAAGCTTCAACCCGAGGGATAAAGGTAGAGGCTAGTATTGATACTAGGATGAGTGTAGCGAAGAAGATGCATAATACCCGTAATAGCCTGTACGGTAGATTGTGATTTGCCATTCGGCGAATATTTGCTGGCGCGAAATTCATATGTTCTTTCAAATATGATATCGACCCGCAGGATAGGGAGTGACCCCGCGCGGTCAGGCATTATACATCATAATACATTTGGTCAAGGAATGTAAATTTTATGGGTTTCTGTAAAAAAACTAAAAATTTGGGGAAATAGGGTTTGCCATCGTGTATGTTGAATCAGGGATGATATGAAGTATATACTAAAATTAGAATTACTGGCACGAGAAGGTAATCATGGCAACGGAACATTACGAGATAGATGAAGGGACCGACTATGTCGGCTACCTTGAAGCTTTCAATCTCGTAACATCTAATGTAAAGCCCGTGGGTATTGAAGAACTGTCACTGGAATCGAGCGTCGACCGTATTGCGGCCGAAGACGTGGTGGCGAAGGTGAGTTATCCCTCGACGGATGTCTCGCTGAAGGACGGCTTTGCCGTGAAGTCCGTTGATGTAGAGTCCGCATCGATGCAAAATCCGGTACGTCTCAAAGTCATTGGTTCGGTGTTCGCCGGTTTCAGGTACGATGGCGAGGTGAAAAAAGGCAGCGCTGTCAAGATATGCTCCGGCGCGCCCATACCCCGGGGAGCGGATACCGTAGTCTCTGCGGAATTCTGTGACGAGATGTTGCCGGGGGAGGTAAGCGCCCGTGCCGATGCAGAGCCGGGGAGGAATATCCTGCGTGCCGGTGGGGAGGTGAAGGCGGGGGCAACGATTGTCGGCAGGGGCGGCAGACTGTTGCCGGGCTATCTGGGCCTGGCGGCGGCGGCCGGTATTAATCGTATCAGCGTTTACCGGCGGCCGGTGGTAGCCGTTGCGGGAATCGGTGACGAGGTGGTGGCGCCCGGTGAAGACTTGAGTCCCGACCAGCTTTATGCGAGCAATCTGGTCACCATGGAGTCATGGCTGGCCTCTTTCGGTATATCCTGCGTAACTTCGGTAATTAATGATAGCGAGGCTGATATTAAACGCGAGTTGCGTAAGCACCTGCCGGATGTTGACGTTATTTTAACCAGTGGGGGGGCCTGGGGCAGCGAGCGTGACCTGGTGGTAGGCTGCCTGGACCAGCTCGGCTGGCGGGAGATATTCCACCACGTGCGCATGGGGCCGGGCAAGGGTATCGCCT
>CAYPYL010000075.1:0-5872 GCA_964414605.1 uncultured Dehalococcoidaceae bacterium | reverse complement strand
AAGTCCAGAGTTCCGTACAACACGCTGGATTTGAAAGGAAGGCTTAAAGTGAAGAAGTATTTACTGTTATTGCTTGTGTTTATCCTCGCATTATCGTTAGTATCCTTTTCTGCCTGTGGCGGCGGGGATGAAAATGGAGAGACGTCAACACCACCCGCCGCTCAACCTGCCGAAACGCCGGAAGAAGAGCCGGAAGCCCCCTCGTCAACGGGAGGACTTAGCTGGAACGATATGCCGGTTTATTCAGGAACCGAGCAGATACAAAAAGGAAGCTGGGCAATACCGGGGGCCGAGGGCGAATACTCAAAAGTTGAGTGGCGATATTACGAATCCAACGATAGTATGGATGATATATCCGATTTTTATAAAGACAAGATGCCGGACAACGGCTGGGAAGAGATGGGCTGGATAGAAGTGTCCGGTATGAGCTGGAGTCTCTACAGTAAAAACAACGAGAAAGACGCAGCTATGATATGGGTGGCGCCGGATGATGACAAGACCGTTATTGCCATGATGAGAGCTACACAATAACCATGGGAATAATCGACATTCAAGTGTAGTAACTTAAAAACAGAATAAGTATATATTATCCAATAAAGGCACACGACCTGGAAATTGCATCGTTGATTTTGACGACCGTGTGCCTTTTTCTTTCAGGATATATTATAATGGCGGTGATAAAGAAGATACTATGTATCGCCTGTATATGCGTACTTTTCAACCAGGCGCCACTCGGGAGGGAATATGGACCAGTCAATCGGAGCGCGGAAAACGGTAGTAATACCCGTGGGTGGAGAATATCACTTAAGGCTGGGCAAGGACCGCATTATCTACGCCGGAATGCCGTCGCCAGACGTCTATTCAATCGCGCAGAGAAAGAGCACCGGCTATCAGGGATATGCGTGGAACCTGTTTTATCCCAAGAACCGCCGGGATATAATCATCGACGGCGTGAATTTTTATGTGGAGAAGGTTACTCCCGAGGAAATAGAGATACGAGTGGCATAATCCGGGGACTATACCACAATCTCGGATTTCCTGTTTTCGCCGTTGCGCGTAAACCTGATGGTTACGATGTCGCCGGACTTTAGTCCCGCCAGGGCTTTCTCCGCATCGGCAGCTTTACCGATGCGACCCGCGTTGACTCCGGTGATGATATCGCCCGCTTTCAGCCCCGCTTTCTCTCCGGGCAGACCGGGAGAAACCGCGCCGATAAGGACACCGGTTACCGCAGCCCCGTTCTTCTTCGACGCGGCGGCGTCCGCGATTTTCAGTCCGAAGCGAACACCCTTGCCTTTTTTGCCGTTACCAAGCAGTGCTTGAAGTCGCACCCGGTCGAAGCCTATCACCGCCTCGCCTTCAATTACGATTACCGGCACGCCCATCTGTCCGGTCAGACTCACCATCTCTTCAGCCGCCGCACGGTCGCGGGAAACGTCGTATTCGGTATATTTCACGCCCAGTCCGTCCAGGAAACTCTTGGTCTGGTGACAGAACCCACAGGTCGGCGTCGTATATATTTTGACATCCATCGGTGTTTACTCCTTTTTTCAGGACTTGCTGTCTTCGTCCACTTCCACCTCGGGTAATTTGGGCAAGGTGAGTAGATTGCTGTTCTTTCTTAACGGGTTAAAGTCCGGGAACGAATTAAAAAAATCCCTGGTGGCGCCGCAATGTTTACACCGCCCGCGGCTTTTCGGTCCGTTGGCTACTTCAATTACCCAGTAATGATGGCAATGGTCTTTAACAGTCTTCTTTTCGTCTCTTTCCTCAACTCTCTGTTTCATCGCAAAGCCCCCATCCAGCATTTATAAATATTCTATTCCAGTTAAGGGGTGTTGTATGCGACTTTTGTCCCAAGTGGAACTAGCTAATGAAAAAGCTTAAATAAGGTGGAAATAGTATTGATAGGGTAAAGAAGAGACAGTTATAGAAAGAACCGGCGATGGGGATATTCACACCGGTTCTTATTAGTTCTCAATAATGATGTCAAAGGGGCAGACGATAGCTTCGCGGGGACACACAAGCTCGCAAATAGTACACCAGCGGCACTCGTTTACTTCTATAGTCTTTACGGTCTTATTCTCCATCACCAGGGCTCCACATGCACATACTCCGACACATAGTCCGCAACCATCGCACTTCTCTTCGTCTATTACCGGCAAATACCCCATTCTCTTTTCTCCATATCAATTTAATTATATCTTTTGAAGCATATTTTGTCTGCGACATTTCTCTCATTAGTCGATACCCGCCAGTTCCTTAAGAGCCTGCTGGTTGGTAATAACGACACGGTTACGCTCCAGCCTGATAGCGCCCTGCGACTCCAGGTTCTTGAGCGACCTGCCCACCATTTCACGGGCGGTGCCTATCATCGACGCCATCTCCTGCTGGGTAAGGCGAGGCCTCCCGCCGACTCTGTCCCCGGCATACTCAAGCAGCATCTTGGCGACCCTGCCGGTGACGTGGCGGAAGGAGAAGTTCTCGACCAGCGATACCAGCTCCTGCACCCTCCGCGACAGCACCTGGATTACGTTCAGGGCTATCTGCGAGTGTTTCTCGAGAACGACTTTTAGATCATCCTTCTTTATAGCATTCAGGACGACCGGCCCCATCGCCTCGGCGCTTATCAGGTTCGGCCTGCCGCTTAAGATGGACACATCATTGAAGGACTCGCCGGGATGGATGATACGGAATATCTGCTCTTTACCGTCAGCCGATGTCTTGAAGACCTTCACCACGCCGTCTACCACGAAGTACAGCGCTTCCGCCGGCTCGCCTTCGAAACTCAATATCTCGCCACGCTCGGCTTTCCGTTCGAAAATATACTTACGCACCGAGTCTATCTCGGAATCGCCCAGCCCCGCGAAATACGGAATCGACTTTAAGAACTCAACCTTAACATTCATGTACTTACGAACACACTCCCGACATGCGGAAAAGAATTTATGATAGATTATACCAGCTTGAGAGCGGTTCGGCAAAAAGGGGGCCGCAAGGTCTCTTCTCCAGTATCAGCTGGCGCTTCTGAAGTAATAACCGACTCCCGGCTCGGTCAGGATATATTTGGGCTGGGAGGGATCCGGCTCTATCTTCTGACGCAGGTGAGAAATATAAATACGCACGTAGTCTACATCGTCGATATATTCCCATCCCCAGACCTTTTCCAGGACCTGCTGGTGTGAAAGGATACGGTCGGCGTTTTCCACCAGCAGGGAAAGCAGGCGGAACTCGCGCGGCGTGAGTTTTAGTCGCTCCCCCTTTACCGCGACCCGGCGTTCCGCCACGTCCACGGTAAGGTAATCATTGGCGAAGACTATCTTCTTATTCTGGTTCAAGTAAGAAGGTCTCTCGGCGCGCCTTAATGCCGCCCGCACCCTGGCCAGCAGCTCGCGGTTCCCCACGGGTTTCACCAGATATTCGTCGGCGCCGCATTCCAGGCCGTGCACGATATCATCCTCGGAATTACGTTTCCCGGTAATCATGATAACGGGTATATCACTGACCTCGCGGATAAGTCGGCAGGTCTGCCAGCCGTCGATTTCCGGCATCATGACATCCAGCAGGATGATATCGGGCTTCTTCTCGTAAATGATGCGCACGGCTTCCTGCCCGCTGCCGGCTTTTATCACCTTGTACCCGTTGCTAGTCAAGACCTGTTCGACCAGTCTCAACTGGGCAGGCTCATCATCGACAACAAGCACCGTCTTAGCCATGATATTTCCTTTTAATAAGGGTATCTAATTGCCGTAAGAATCACCGATTCTCCGGCATGCCGCCCACTATATCCAGCAGTCGCCTGGCGCTGTCCAGGATATCATTCAAACTATGTCTCTGGTCCTCATTGATCTTGCCGGGAACTTCGTCGAGCAACAGCTCGGTAAAGCCGATAATTATGTTCAAGGGCGTACGAAAGTCATGAGACATCCTGGAAATATACTCGAGTTCAGCCTTCATGTTTTTCACACCGGCAGGCCTGCCGCTATCGCCAACAGTATGCGCCATATGTATTATTATAGCAATTATTCTGTCATCTGGCAATATACTTTAGTACTTATATAGTAATAAGTGGACATAAAAAGAGCTTATAGTGTTACAAAGGCCACATGCGGACTGATTTTACATGAATAATAAAATAAAAATATGCTTTTAGAGGGGATTTTGGCAGAAATGGGATCGGATTAACGAATCGAACAGAGGGTGTCCGATACTACGCTTTTATGTGTTTCAGGTATTCATGAATAGACCTCTCAAGATAGGCAACGGCCACGTCCTCCCGGCAAAACCTGCGGTCGCTGCGCGGGCTGGAGCGGTAAGCCTTTAGCTTTTCCTGCTCGCACCACCGCCGAACGGTGGCGGGATGAACATCGAATATACGGGCGACATCGCCGGTGGTCAACATGTTTCTTTGAGGTCTCCTTTTTCGTGCCGCCAGGGTTACCATCTGTCTACCAGACCTCGCCCGGGACAATTTCGGGTTCGAGAGACAGCCCATACCAGTGACTGAATACCGAGGTTTCCGAAGCATCAGCAAGTATTTTGTCCTTAACGGTTGCATAGTACCCCTGGTACTCGGGCATCTGGTCGCCATTTTCATCAAAGACCATCACCTCATCGTTCTCCGCCCTGATAATCGTCTTGATCACGGCTAGCCTCCTCTGTAATAATAGCCTTCTGATTTTATTCTAATCCATTGATGTTAATTGGTCATTAAATCCATATAAAAAATTTGTTAAAAATAGTACTGGTTAGTACTACATTGTATTTAGCCCCTGAATACGCCTATAATATTTATATCCGCGATTAGAGGAGAACATGAGCCGACTCATAAATGACCTGCTTAAAACGAACCAGGCCGGGAGCCAGCCGATGGGTTTCCGGGCAGCCCGACAGGCCGCAACGACGGGAAGAATCACGCTCATTGCCGACCTGAAAATCGGGGCGGCAGTCAGTTCGACCGAACTTACCGAAGGCGCCGCCGCCGTTTTGTTCCGTCCGGGTGATTCACGTCCCACGGCGAAAGCCATCCGGGCGGCGGCGGATAATCTGCCGGACATCCCCTGGGGAATGTACCTGGGAGATACCAGCGACGTGAAAAAGGCTTCACCGGTCGCGGCCGGGTGCGACTTTATCGTGTTTCCGGTATCGGTACCGGTTTCCACCACCCCGAAGGAGAAAAAGCTGGGCAGGATTTTACAGGTGGAATCGTCGATGGACGACGGCCTATTAAGGGCGGTCAACGACCTTCCGGTGGACGCCGTACTCATCGGCGATATAACGGGGGAAGACAATCTGCTGGAATGGCACCGGTTGATGATATTCCGGCACCTGACGCACCTGATTTCCAAGCCCCTGATTGTGCCCGCCCCGGCGGACATCGGTGAAGAAGAGCTTAATGCCCTTTGTGAAGCAGGCATAGACGGTATTCTGGTAGAAGTCGATGCCGGGAAAGCCGGAGGACTCAAGGAGCTTCGCCAGGTTATCGATAAGCTGCCGCCGCGCTCCCCGCATATCCGGGATAAAATGAGCCCCCTGCTGCCGAAGGCCGGAGTGGACACGGGCACCGCAGTCCCACCCGACGAAGAGGAAGAGGAATACGAGTAACCGGCTAGTCCTGCTTATCAGACCTAATTATCCGGTTGCTTGATAAAGCTATCGCCCCAGCCTTATTTCAACGTCCCCGTCCCGAGCATTATCGCGATAACGAGATGTGGCTTGCGGTATTCCTTCAGGCGTAACGGGGTGTGGGGCACTCCCCGGGGGATAAAGAGCGCGCTGGTCGTATCGAAAGTCAGCGGCTGGCCACCCATGGAAAACTCCACCTCGCCGCCGAGGTCTTCGGGATTATCGGGGTCGCCGCCGATATGCAGGA